>QHXE01000924.1 GCA_003222835.1 Acidobacteriota bacterium
TCCTGATCGCGTGGGCGAATGTCCGCTTTCGGGGGTAAAGCGGACATCGAAATTTAAGAGCGTCACGTCCGCTTTTGACCGATGCTGTTGATAAAGTCGACGATTAGTCGGGCGATGCTCAAATTTGGGTTCTTGTTGGTCGTTTGCTTGCCGCTCCCATTGGAGAGGACTGGCAGCTGACGCTTAACGCCACTAACTCACGCAGAGTAGGCAGCCGCCAAGTTTGGCGGTGGCTGCGAGAGACGGTTCGCCAGGGTCTTGAGGTTTTGGACGATGGCGGCGAGGTAGAACTCGTCGCGAGCACCGCAGAGGCCACGCAGGCGCATGCGCTCGAAGCGATGCTGAACCTTCAAGTGGGCAAAGCGCATCTCCACTTTCTTGCGCTCATTGCTCGACCGTTCAAATTCGGGCGTGCCGGTTAGTGAGCGGGCATAGTCGCGCGCTTCTTCGTTGATGTCACGCGTGATCTTCCTGAACGGCGCGCGCGTGCATCGCGCCTTGAGCTCACAGGCTCTGCAATCTCTGGGCTGTGATAAATAGTTCCTGACACGACCATCATGGACCGTTCCCGAGGTCCTCAGAGGATGACCGTTCGGACAGATGTAGACATTGCACTCGGCGTCGTATGTGAAGGCGGTGCGAGGGAACATGCCATCAGTTCGTTCGTACCGTTCCCACACTGGAATATACGGCGTGATGTTCTTGCCCAAGAGCCAGGCCAACACCTTGCCCGTTCCATAGGCGGTATCGGCTGTGAGCCGCTTAGGTTTCAAACCGAATGTCTTTTCAGTCCGATCAATCATGGTTCTCGTCGCTGCCACCTCGTCATAGGTGCGTGCCGGCGTGGCCTCGACGTCGACAATCACAGCATGCCCGGTGTCGATCAGATAGTTGAGGCCATAGCCAAATTGGACCCGCTTGTTCGCCTTTGCAGTCCACGCCGAACACGGATCCACCGGTGAGATCACCTTCGGCAGCTTGCGATCCGTGTCAGGACCTTCATCCTCGAAGCTCGACAGGAACTCAGCAACCGCGCGAGTCTGACGCTCCGGCGCCGACCAGTCGATCTCATCGGGTGCCTTGCCGTGATAGCGGCTGGCGTCTGCCTCTATGACGCTGGCATCGACCGCAAAGCCTTCGCCCTTGATCAGGCCAGCATCCATGCAGGCGCGCACCACGACCTCGAACACATGGCGCAAGATGTCGCTGTCACGGAAACGGCCGTGGCGATTGACTGAGAACGTCGAGTGATCAGGTACCTTGTCATCAAGATCAAGGCGGCAAAACCAGCGATAAGCCAGGTGCAGCTCGACCTCCTCGCATAGTCGTCGCTCAGAGCGAATACCGTAGCAGTAGCCCACGATCAGCATCCGGATCATGAGTTCGGGGTCAATCGAAGGCCGGCCAATGTCGCTGTAAAAGGGCGCCAGCTTCGCATGCAGGTTAGCCACCACCCGCGTTACTTCGGGATTGATCCGGCGCAGTAAATGATCTGCTGGAATGCGCCCTTCAAGGTTGAACAGATAGAAAAGCTGGCTCTGATCGCCGCCTTGCCGCCCCATCATGGCAAACCTCCGCCGCCGAAGCTCTCACAACGACGGAATCACTGTTCGCCAAAAATCACGAGCCTTTTTTCAACAGCATCGGTCAAAAGCGGACGT
>QHXE01000925.1 GCA_003222835.1 Acidobacteriota bacterium
CGTCATCGCGCACAGCCGCGACCGCGCCGGCGACCACTGCTTCCTGGCCAATGTAAAGATGGCAGAAGCCGCCAATCTTCTGCGCTTGATACTGCTGGCTCGCACGTTCCTCGAAACGCCGGATCAGCAGCATCAGCGCGAGCATCTCGACCTCGTCGCGTTGCTCGGGCCGCTGCATCGAAGTTTACGCGACGCGAGACAATGCAGTTCCAGCGCGCGCCCGGCTGGTTTTTCGCCCGAAATTCATGCATGCGACGAAAAGCAGCGTGAAGAACAGATCGCTGAGGATCGTATTAAGGAAAAACATCCAGGTCGGCGTCGCGCTGTATTCGGGCAAGCCGACGGTAAGCGCTTGAATCAGCCCGGCAAAGTTTTTCACGTAACCCGGATCGCTCAGCCACGAGAACGAGTTCGTGATCAAATAGAAGATTGTCGATCCAACAATCGAAGCTGGAAGCAATGTTTTGAGCGACGCGCGGTGCTGCAATGCGAGTCCAATTAATCCGACCAGAGCGAGAGCGAGGTAGCGACCAACGATGTGCGGCTCAATCAGAGTCGCGCCGTAGTAATAATTCAGAAACAAATCGGAAACGAAAAGCGCACCGAGTGGAACTGAAAATTTGAACTTCGTCGGGAAATAAGCCGCACCACAAAGCGCGATCGCAGCGAGCGGTGCGAAGTTCGACAGCCACGTCGCACCGGAATGAATTAAGAGTGCTGCCGCGATGCGATAAGCGACGGCCGACAAAATAAGAATGAGCGCCGGGATCATTGGGAGAAATTTAGCCGTCCTGCGAGAGTTGCAAAGGTGATTTGAGCCGTGTGTTCAGACTTTCAAGGTGTCCCCGACCCGTTGCTGCCACAGATGAATCTCGTCAGTCAATCGTTTGATCGTGTCGCTCTGGCTCGCGTCGACATAAAGATTGTGGCGCTCGTCGGGATCGTCCCGCAAGTTGTAGAGCTCGTTCTTATCTTTGTCGCGAAGACAAAGCTTCCAACCATCCGGTGAGACGATGGCACGCGTGGATTCGCTGAGAGCTTGGCTGATTTGCTCTTTGCTCGCGAGCTTGGTCTGTTTATTTATTTCTTGTTTGCCTGGCGCCCATTCGATAAAGACGGATTCCACCGCAGCAGTTTCGCCGCGAACCAGTTTCGCTTTGCTTTGGCCTACACACTGTGAGTGAGCTGGCTTCCCCAAAAGATCCAGCATTGTTGGGGCAAAATCGATATGGCTGATAGGTTGGGCGCAACGCAAAGATCGCTGTTGCTCAGGCATTCGGATAAGATATGGCACCCGTGCTGACTGTTCGAACATGAGTTGTTTGCCCAAAATGCCATGACCGCTCATCATGTCGCCGTGGTCGCTCGTCAGCACGGTGATCGTCCGCTCGGAAACCCCGAGATTATCGAGCTTTGCCAAGATCTCGCCGATGCTGTGGTCGATCTCCGTGATCAGGCCGAGATATTTTTGCTTAACCTCCCGGTAACGTTCGCGGCTGCCGAGTTTGTTGCGGTAAAATTCCTGTATTAACCGACACCGCAGTGGGATCTCCTCTCCAAACACATCGTCAGCGCTTGAATCCAGCTGGATCATATCGAGCGGATGCTCATCATTGAAGGGACCGTTGTACGGTTCATGGGGCTCCACGAAAGCAACCACCATTAGGAATGGTTCAAGACCGTGCCGATCGAGAAAGTCACATGCTTTGGTTTCAAGAAACTTTGGTTTGGAGAATTCGAACGGCAGCTTACTCCCAAAACCCGAGCTGAAATATTTACCTCTGTGCGCATCTGGCTGGTATCCTTTCGACAGAAGAAACTTTGTGTAATCACTGACTGCACTGGTGGGGTGGAGACGCAGCGCGTGGTGTGTGCGCTCCACAGACTTGAACGATTCCACAATCGAGGCCCACTCTTGAAAACCGCGTTGTGGGGAAAACTCATCTCCGAGATGCCATTTGCCGAAATAACCGGTGCGGTAGTCGGAATCGGCGACCATTTCTGGGAAGCAAAGAAATTTCCGCGGCAACACGCCCTTATTGTTGGTGCAACCGTTTAAATGCGGCCATGTCCCGCTCATTAATGATGAGCGCGAGGGTGCGCAGATTGGATGCGTCACGTAGGCACGCTCAAAGACTGTCGATTGGGAGGCAAGGTTGTGAATGTTCGGAGCGTGAACGGCGCTCGCGCTCTCACCAAAAACAGTGTCCGCGCGCAATTGATCAGGAAGAAAAACAA
>QHXE01000926.1 GCA_003222835.1 Acidobacteriota bacterium
CACGAAGGCCGCATAGGCGCGGCCGATGTCATAGGCGAGGTCGTCGTTGATTTCATCGGGGATGCGGCCGCGGATGTCGTAGGCCTTGAAGGAGTCGAGATTGGTCATGGTCGCAGCCTCCCGCCGCGGATCTTACGGTATTCTGCGGGCGCTTCATGCACCGACCAACGCAACCGCGCTGCATCGTGATTGCCGGCCCCAATGGTGCAGGCAAGACGACCTTCGCCCGCGAATACCTGCCGAAGGTCGCGGGCTTGGTCCAGTTCGTCAATGCCGACCTGATCGCCCAGGGCCTTTCGCCACTTGACCCTCCGCTGGCCGCTATTTCGGCTGGCAGGCTGGTCCTTAGGGAAATCAATCGGCTCGCGTCCGAACGGGCTGACTTTGCGTTCGAATCGACGCTGAGCGGTCTGTCCTACGCCCGGCAGCTGAACTCCTGGAAGAGCACTGGCTACCGGATCGAGATTGTGTACCTCCGCCTGAGCTCCGCGCAGCTCGCCCTGCGGAGGATTGCCGCTCGGGTCCGCCAGGGCGGACATGCCGTGCCGCGCGCGGACGTCCTGAGACGGATTGCCCGGGGTTGGGAGAATTTCGTACGCGTGTACCGCCCGCTGGCGGACGTCTGGACGGTCTACGATAATTCCGGTACTTCACCGCAGCTGGTCGAGCGGGGTCCATGAAAAGAACCAAGTCTCGCAAGGAGAGCGAAATCTTCTCCGCCGGCGTCGGACGCGGTCTGCGCATGGCAGCGCGCAGTGCGCGCAGGACCGCGCGGATGTACGGCACGCCGATTTACGTCTGGGAGAACGGAAAGGTCGTCGCCAAGAAGCCGTGACGGGAAGCCGCGAGCGCCGGCCCGCGCCTATCTGCCGACCTCAGGGATCCCTTTCAGCTCGTGGTTCCCTCACGTCCTTAACGGTCCTAACTCTATGTCGCCGCGTTACGATTTATTTCTGTGAGTCGACACTGCGGCGAGGCGGGATGTACGAGCTGGAAATACGGCGCCTCATTCGTCTGTCCCGTAACATAGGAGATCATGAAGCCGTTTCGCGTTCCCCTGTACGACTTCCCTGATGTGGTACTGCACGCCGACGAAATGGCGGTTAAAAGGCACCCACAGTATTCAGCCGCGAAAACGGGTGACGCCGATGCTGCCGAGGTCCTTGTTGCGCACCTGGCCAGCCGAAGTTGCGTGCCAAATGTGGCCGCGCTGCTGCGGGGACAGGCTGTCCGACTCTTGCCGGTGCACGCTCTGGAATCGGAAGGTGTCAACGAGATCCCGGTCGCGTTGGCAGATCTGCTTGCAAACCTCATTGGGTACGTCGAAAGCAAAGGCGGTCACGCTGTCGCCGCTACAGTCTTGACCGGAAAACCGCACTCCGCCAAGCTGGCGCCCGACGATGCGCTGATTGAAGCGTTGAGAGACAAGCATGGGCGAGACCTCGAAGATTGGTGGCGAGAAAGGTTCGGGTTTGGCTTCGACTGCCTTACCCGGTCGGAAGCTCGCTACCTCGAAAACTCCCCGGATGCTCAAGCCGTTCGAGATCGCCTTATTGCAGCAGGACTTGAAGGCAGCTCTGGTCCGGCTGAAGGCAGCCAGGGTCCGATAGCGCCCGCCGACGGAGGCTGACCCCTCATCCCAGGCGTCGGCTCGCGCGTGACTCAGGCCCTCGAGGAGGCGCCTTTCAGCTCGTCGTTCCCTCGCGCCCATAGCGGTCCTCGAAGCGCACGATGTCGTCCTCGCCGAGATAGGAGCCCGACTGCACCTCGATGATCTCGACCGGCACCGTGCCGGGATTCTCGATGCGGTGCTTCACCCCGACCGGGATGTAGGTCGACTGGTTCTCCTCGAGGAGAAAGACCTCGTCTCCGCGGGTCACGCGCGCGGTGCCGGCGACGACCACCCAGTGCTCGGCGCGGTGATGATGCAGCTGCAGGGAGAGCGTGGCGCCGGGGTTGACCTTGAGACGCTTCACCTGGAAGCGCGGCCCGTTCTCGAGGCTGTCGTAGCTCCCCCAGGGACGGAACACCTCGCGGTGGAGCGAGTGCTCGGGGCGCTTGAGCTCCTTGAGCCTTGCCACGAGCTTCTTCACGTCCTGAGCGCGATCCTTAGGTGCCACGAGCACCGCGTCCTTGGTCTCGATGACCACGAGGT
>QHXE01000927.1 GCA_003222835.1 Acidobacteriota bacterium
TCCCACGTCGATGACGCCCTCTGAGTTCGTTGACAGGTTGTTTGCAAACGCCGGCGTGACGCCGTCGAGCCCCGATCGCTCCGCAGCCGTTGCTGAGTTTGGTTCAGCATCGAACACCGCAGACGTTGGGGCACGGGCGCGCGCATTACGACGCGTCGCGGAAAACCCGACCCTGACCGCGCAGGAATTCAATCGCGCGTTTGTGTTGATGCCGTACTTCGGTTATCTCCAAAGAAATCCCAACGACGCGCCGGAGGGAAATTTTGACGGTTACAATTTCTGGCTGAACAAACTGAATCAGTTCAATGGCGACTTCGCGGGAGCCGAGATGGTGAAGGCGTTTCTGTCGTCGAGCGAATACCGTCAGCGTTTCGGGCCATGAAAATCTGAAGGAGTTGAACAGTGACTGCAATCAACTTGATCGCACCGAAGCGAAAGATCTCCGACGGATTTTGCGTCTGGCTTACTGGGCTGCCGGCTGCCGGGAAAACCACGATCGCCAAGGCGCTCCAGACTGAACTCGAGAAACGTGGTCGCGTTGTCACGATGCTCGACGGCGATGGTGCGATGCGCCAGGTGCTTTCCACCGGGCTGGGTTTCACCAAAGACGACCGTGACCTGAACGTCCGGCGCGCCGGGTTCGTTGCGGGTGAGGTGGTCAGGCACGGAGGCGCCGTCATCTGTGCGCTCGTCAGTCCGTACGCCGACGCCCGCGGCTTCGTGCGTAGGATGATTGACACTGCCTTTGTCGAGGTGTACGTCCAAACACCGCTGCACGTCTGCGAAAAGCGAGATCCTAAAGGGCTATATCGCCGCGCGCGCGCCGGCGAGCTGGAGCACATGACAGGTATCGATGATCCATATGAGGAATCTGATCCTCACGTGCTGAACCTCCAAATCGACGGTGAGAGGCCGGTCGAAAAGAATGTCTGTGTCATCGCCACCTATCTTGAGAATCGAGGGTTACTCGAACGCGTGAGCAACCCGGCGGCCCTGATGATTGGACGCTACCAGCCCTGGCACGACGGCCACCGCGCTCTATTCATGCAAGCGCTGGAGATGGAAGGATACGTCGTCATTGGAGTGAGGGAGACCTACGGGCTAAGCGATAAAAACCCATTCACCTTTGCCGAAGTGAAAGCGCGCATCGAGGAATCGTTGAGCGCCTTTGTTGGCAGCTTCGAGATCCGCCGGCTGCCCAACATCACGAACATCGTTTATGGTCGCGACGTCGGCTACCGCATCACTCGCGTTGGCTTGGGGCCTGAGATTGAAGGCATCAGCGCAACGCAGATCCGATCTACTTTGAATGTCGTCGGAAAGCCATACGGTGTGGAGTGGAAAGATCAAGTTAGGCTTTCGAGCTGAGATCGTGATCACAATCCGAGCGCGATCAATTAGTGCGGGATTTGGCATTTGGGACAAGGACCCGCGCGCAGGTTTTGCGAGCCGTCGCGTAAGTGCCGATTTTGTCACCGCCGAGTTCAATCGTGCCTTCGTCTTGATGCAGTACTTCGGTTACCTGCGACGCAATCCGAACGATGCGCCTGAGCCGGGGTTGAACTTTGACGGCTATAACTTCTGGCTGAACAAACTGAACAAGT
>QHXE01000928.1 GCA_003222835.1 Acidobacteriota bacterium
ATGCCTCAGGGAAACCGCCTTCCAAGAGATAGATCACGGGACTAAAGGTCGAAGATGTTGTTGAAACCTCTATCTTCGGATTTGGACCGCGGTCATTAAGGATGAACGAGTAAATATGGTCAGGCCCTGGGGATTGGACCGTTTGGTAACCAAAGCTGTACATATAAAAGGCGTTAACCGTATTGTTCGCGCCGGTCGTATCGCCAACCTCGATATAAGGCGCCGCGGCGGAGTAACTTCCTCCCGCAATGGGACGACCCGGACAGTCATCGGGTCCCGCGAACGCTGGGTTGAAGTTGTTTTGGTGAGGCAGACGAAACTTGCTTTGGCGTTTGAGCAAATCTAAGTTCTTTCCGGCATTGAGCCTTTGACGCAACTTCGCCTTGTCTTCCGGAACGGTTGGGCCAGTTCGTTTAATATCTTCCGTTCGCGCTTCGTGTATGTTCGGTAACAACAATGCGGGAAGCGTCGCAAGAATCGAAAAGTAACCCAGGCTTTGCCGGCATCGCTTTAACGTCGCCGCCAGGGTCTCCGGGGCTGATTGGTGGGACCCGTTTCCATGAATGTCCAGTTGTCGTGAGTTTGCAGTTTTGGTTTTCATTTTCTGTTCCTTCCTGTTTACAAACCTATCCGGCCAAAATCTGCGGATGGGTGATACCTTGCCAGCCGGCGAATCTGATCCTTCTGCTGTTGGTTGAGGCCCGACTTGCCTCGGCCTGTTACTCCTTTATTGAAGCGAATCTTTCGCTCTTCCGATTCGATCTGTTTGATTCTTTGCTCGACACCACGCCGGGGCGCCCCCAGGCCGTAGAACTCGAGGACCTTCAGCACGGCCGCAGGCTTGTCAGCAACGAGTTCTTCATAGGTCAACCATTGAAGCTCAATTCGCTTCTGCCTTTCCGCCAAGTCCCATGAGGCGACAAATTGGAAGTACCACGGGATCACACTCTCAATGAGCAGATCGATCTTCGTGTCTTCATTCAGGGCCGGCCAATCGCCGCGGAAGTACGATGTTCGAAACGCGCCGCGGTTATAAAAATCAAGCAGGCTCATCACCGAATCGAATATGTTGCGCACCAGCACGACGGGGCGAATGCCGAAGCCCTGCATCAGGTGAATGTTCGCGTCAGAAGCGCGACAGTGCAGTTGCGTAACAGTATTGGCATGGGCCATCTCTCGCAGTGTCGGCAGGTAAATCTCGTGCTCAGCTTGCCCGGCAGCGTAAACCGCGAACAGATCGCGGTAACCCGTCACATACACCAGCACGTTCTTGAGAAATGTCGAGGCGCTCTTCGGGACGCAGGCGATAAAGATGTGCTTACCAAGCTGCTCCGCCGTTATCTCGGATGTAAAATCAGAAAGTTGAGCCCGCCCACCGGTCGCCGCCAGCGAATTTGTCAGATTCACGTAAGAGCCAGGCGCCACGTAGATCGAGATCGCTTTGCGGCAGCACCACACGCTTTCTTCATTAAGGCCGTTTTGGAAGCAGATGAGCCCCAGACTCTGGAAGGCCCCCGCGAATCGGCGGAGGAACGTCGAATCATCAGCCATCTGGCCGCGCACCTCCAGCGTTAACGACGCGCGCAGAAAATCCCTCGCCGTGGTTGTGTCGCCGTGCTTCAACAATTGTTCGATGAGGAGCATGTAACTCGAGAGCAGGTTGTGAACCAAATGATCATAAAAGGGATCGGTCAACGAAATTTTCTGAAGGGCGCTTTGAAAAAAGGTGACCGCCATATCCGCGCGTTCACTTCTGAGAGCTTGCGCACCTAGCTCAACCTCTTGCTGCAAA
>QHXE01000604.1 GCA_003222835.1 Acidobacteriota bacterium
AAAGCTCAAACGTTTACTCGACCGCTGAAGCCGTGAGAAAAATTCAATGATTAACTCTGCGCACGGTCGTTCGAAAGTCCGCGACCGGCCGCATTCGCTCAGATTCGCGATTCGCGATTCGCGATTCGGGCTTCGAAATTCTCTTTCCACATTCATTCTCGCAGTCACGTGCATGTGTGCACTGACGAGTGCGGCAGACGAACTTCAAATGACAAAAATCGTCTTCCGCCGCATGAGCCCGGATATCGCGCCCGACTCGTTCGCGGCCAAGCCGAGGATGCTTTACCGGGTGGCCGACAAGTATTCGAGAATCGAGGAGCCGCCTCACCCTGAGCAAGGCATTCACTTTCTCGTCATCACCAGGGAGCCCGATAGCTGGACGATCAACTTGCTCGATAAGACGGCGCGTCACGTCATCGACGCAGGACCAACATTCTCCGCGCGCACCCCGATCGTCTGGGTTCCCAAACCAAGCGGCCAACCGGATCCCGACAAAGAATTCCAGGACCTCGAGTTCGGGAATGAGGTGCGATTTTTTCGCCTCCATAAGGCCCGCGACATGGGCCTACGGAAGGTCGAGGAGAAGGATTGCAACGCGCTCGCCATAAAAAGCGGCGGGCGGGAAGTTATCTTGTTGATCGATCCGGCCACGGACAAGCCTGTTCAAATGGATTTCACCAAGGATGGGAAACCCGATTTTTCCATCCGCTATCTTTCCTACGAAACCGATCTGCCCTTCGACCCTTCTCTCTTCGAGCCGCTGCCAGGCCTCAAGATCACCGAATCGAAGTGATCGTAAACATCGCAGACGCGATGATTTTGTTCGCGCGCCGCCAAAGCCAAAGCCGTGATAAGAATTGAAGCGCTGGACGGGTAGGCTGCGAGATGCAGTCTATTTCTTGTTAGGCGTGATGTGATACGCTTTGTCATGCGAAGTCTGATCATGTCGGCATCTACTCGTGTTCGGCTACTTCGAGGGAGTGGGGTGCTAATCATTCTGCTCGGCATCGTGCATCTCGCAGCAACGTCCCACATTGCTACGCTCATTCGACATTCCGCCTCTACGGCCGCGGCGGACCAGCTCACGCCTCCCATGCTCCTGAATCATATCTTGGTCGGACTGTTGCTGTTTCCGCTTGGATATCTAACGGTTTATGCTGCGCCATATTCGGCGGCTGGCCTCGCGTGGGCACAAGTGATCGTGCGGACGACTGCTCTCACGGTTACGACGCTACCCGTGACTCTGCTTGCCCTTATGGGCGTACGCTACTTCAACGCGCCGCTTTTCGTGGTCGGTGCCGCTCTGGTAGTTGCCGCGGCCGCGACGTTGCTCGTGGCTGCTTTTAGCAGATCACCCGGTAAACTCAACGCAACCGCTCGGGACGCGACAATCGCCTAACCCTGCGATGCAGCTTGTATCTTGCTTTCGTTAGGCGCTTTGAACTTTTTTAAGTCGCGATGCCTCTTCTCGTTAGATGGCTCGCTTAGAAATCGGATGCGTTGCCAGCCCTCGGGAGCTTTTCGTGCTCTATAAGTGTGGGGGAAGGCGAATTTTCAGCTTGTAGCAAACAAACAAGATGAGAAGGGAGCCGAGGATCGAAAAGATTAGGCCGGCTGGGTGAAATGAGGCGCCTTCTCTCGGCCGGGAAAACATGTGCGTCACAGCGCCACCGACGATCGAACCGATGATGCCAAGCACAATCGTCCAAAGTAGCGTTAGATGGACGTGCATGATTGACTTGGCAATCACGCCCGCGATTAGACCGATAAGTATGTACCAAATTAAGTGAAACATAATTCTCCTTCTGCTAAAACATCAGAGCGAACCGAAACAGAGACAAAAACATCATCGCAAGTTCGAACGGGCGAGGCAAACATTTTTCTGCCCTTGTTTTTAATCGCCTGAACCATCCAGCCAGGCGATGCAGTCTCCTCGCGAAGGCGTTCGGAGCTCCGAACGCTTTCGCAGCTGATCTTGATCGCACCTCCATGCTCACCGATCACCTTGTTCTCCCTCGCATTTGGGACAATGTAAAACCGGAGAGTCGCCATGAATTAACTGTAGCGGCGGTCTGTGACCGTCGCACTAATCGAAGAGGAATCTAGCGACGGTCATACACCGCCCCTACAGGCCGACCGCAGAACGAACACGTTTCATCACTTGGTCAGCAACTGCGTTTGCGCGCTTGGCGCCGTGGGCGAGGACATTGTCGATATACGATTTGTCGGCCAGGATTTCTCCGCGGCGTTTCCGCATCGGCGCGAAAAATTCCCAAAGTTTTTCGAAAAATTCCTTTTTAAAATCGCCGTAACCAGTGCCGCCTTTTTGAAATCTTTCCCGCATCTCTTCGGTTTCATTTTTCGAAGCGAAGAGCGAGTAGAGCTGAAAGATTGTCGAGGTTGATGGGTCTTTGGGCGCTTCCATCGGCGTGGAATCGGTCACGATGCTCATGACGCGCCGTCGCGTTTCTTTTTCATCGCCGAAAATGTCGATGGTGTTGCCGTAGCTTTTGCTCATCTTCTGGCCGTCGATTCCCGGAACGACTTCGGTCGCCGCGTGAATGCGCGGCTCCGGTAACTTGAAAATCTCGCCGAAGGCTTCGTTCATCTTCCCGGCTAGATCACGCGTCATTTCGAGATGTTGTTTTTGATCTTTGCCGACCGGCACGATGTCGCTGTCGTAAATCAAAACATCCGCCGCCATCAGGACTGGGTAGTTAAAAAGCCCGGCGGAAGCGGGCACCCCGCGGGCGAGTTTATCCTTGTAGGAATGCGAGCGCTCGAGCAGACCCATCGGCGCGACGGTCGATAAAATCCACGCCAGCTCGGTTACTTGCGGCACATCCGATTGCATGAAAAGCGCGCCGCGCTCCGGATCGAGACCGCAAGCGAGAAAGTCGAGCGCGACCCGACGCGAATTTTCGCGCAGCGCCTTCGGATCGCGCAGGCTGGTGAGTGCGTGATAATCGGCGATGAAATAAAACGCTTCCCCTTCCGCTTGCAGCGCGATGGCCGGCCGCATCATGCCAAAATAATTGCCGATGTGCAGCACGCCGCTCGGTTGAATGCCAGATAAAATGCGCATCAGATTTCGGGATTCAGATCACTGGCAAGATGACCGGGACGAACGCGCTCCATCAGCTTACCCGCCGGTCGCTGGATTTCGATTCGGGTACGGCGGGACAGGCGGGAGTTCGTAACCCTTGGTTTTTAGCTCGGCCTGGATTTCCTGGATTGCCCGATCGAGTTGCTGGTCTTCTCCCCGGAATTCTTTCCCTGGGTCGTTGTCCACCATGATGTCCGGGTCGACACCGTGGCCCTCAATGATCCATTCCTTGCCGTCTTTCGAATAGAGCGCGAATTCCGGTTTGAAGAATTGCCCGCCATCGACCAGCGGAAGTGAATCGCGAATGCCAACCACGCCGCCCCACGTTCGTTTGCCAATCAATTTACCCAGTCCGAGCGTTTTGAATCGGTAGGGAAAAATATCGCCGTCGGACGCGGAGAATTCGTTAATCAACGTGACCATGGGGCCGAGGAATGTGTCATTCGGATCAGGTCGCGGCACGCCGTTGCGCGCGATCCCAACCATGACGAGTGCGCGCCGGAGCCGTTCGATGACCAGCGGCGAGACGAAGCCGCCACCATTCCCGCGAACATCGACAATGAGCGCTTTCTTGCGGATCTGCGGGAAGTAAAGCTTGGTGAATTCATTCAAACCGGGCCGTCCCATGTCGGGAATATGCATGTAACCAACTTCACCGCCGGTTTTCTTGCTCACTTCATCGATGTTTTTCTGCACCCAGGCGAGGTAGTAGAGCGGAGCTTCGTTGTCGGTCGGCACAACTGTTACGTCGCGCGCACCGGCGTCAGTTGGTTTGGAATTCACGCGCAGGATCACTTGTTTGTCAGCGGTGCCAATCAGCGCGTCGTAAAGATTGGGCAACGTGGAGACCGGAGTTCCATTGATCGCGAGGATGTAATCGCCCAGTTTTACATCTACGCCGACGGCGGTGAGCGGCGAACGCGTATGTTTGTCCCAGTTTTCTCCCGGCAGAATGCGGTCGACGCGATAGGCGCGCGTGGCCGGGTCGCGCGAGACCTCGGCCCCGAGCAAGCCAAGCTTGATCCGCGGGGTCTCCGGCCGCTCGCCGCCAGCGACATAGGTGTGGCCATTGTTCAATTCGCCAATCATTTCGCCGAGCAGATAAGTGAGATCGTTACGGTGATTCACGAACGGAAGGAGCGCAGCATATTTGTCGCGCATCGCTTTCCAATCGATGCCGTTCATCGTCGGTGAAAAGAAAAAGTCACGCATCTGCCGCCACGCCTCGAAATAGATTTGTTTCCACTCGGCGTGTCGATCGAGCTGCATATCGAGGCCCTCGATTTTCATCTCGTGGTCTTTCGTCTCGATCTTGTCCTTCGGCACATCGATGATGGCGTAATCTTTTTTGATCTTCACCAGCATCCTCTTGCCGTCGAACGTGATCTGATAATCGTTCACGTCGCCCAGCACGGTCTCTTTGCGCTCTTCCACGTTGTAAACGCAGAGATGCGATTTCTTGTCTCTCTCGCCGAATAATTCTTCTTCCTCTCCTGTCTCATCACCAATAGTGCGGCGAAGATAAAAGATGCGGTCCTCCAACATCCGGACTTTCCGGTAATTTCCCGGCGTAATTTCCAGGCCGACGATGCGGTTCTGAATGCCATCTGTATCGACCTTTACGACAACCGGCTTCTTCGGCTTCGCTATCTCGGGCTTCTTTGCTTCAGGCTTCTTTTCATCAGGTTTCTTCTCCTCGGGCTTTTTCTCCTCAGCTTCCTTTTCCTTCTCTTTTTCCCGTTTCTTTTCGGCTTTGCCTACCTCGTCGCTCCGCGGCCCGAGCGGGTTCTCGGTCTCTTTGGCGAGCGTAACGAGATAGACGCGCTCCATGTCGCGATAAACGTTCTCAAACTCCTCTTCGCCGAAGGTCGGCTTGAAATCGCGCGCTGAGCTGAGCAGCAAATACTTCCCATCATCGCTGAAGACGGGCTCGCCCGAGCCGTACCACGTATCCGTTATGGCTGTCTGCTGCTTGCTCGCGAGTGAATAAAGATAAACCCTCGGCAGACCATTCTCCTCTGGCCGACCCCACGTGATCCACTGGCTGTCGGGTGACCAGTTGTAAACTTCGATCTCGCCGTACTTGTCCTGATCGATTTGCGTGACCACTTTGGTTCCAACATCGACATAGCGAAGCCTTTGCAATCGGTCGCTCCAGAGCAGCTTCTTGCTGTCGGGCGACCAGATCGGCTGGTAATAATACGTGTCGGCGCCGCTCGTTATCTGTTGCGGCTGGCCTTTGTCGTCTTGCGCGCGAACATACAATTCGTTCTCGCCTGTCGCGTCTGAGTTGTAAGCGATCCATTTGCCGTCCGGTGACCAAACCGCGTCGCGCTCGTGCGCATTCGAGGTCTTCGTCAAATTGCGCGGTGTGCCGTTTCTTGCCGGCACGGAGAAAAGATCGCCGCGCGCGACTACGATCGTTCGTTCACCGTCCGGTGCCAGACTTACTGATTCAGTGTGTTTCGAAGCATCGACAAGCGCAGAACGTCCGGAAGCGAAATCTTCCTTGACCTCGATCGGCACCGGCGTCGCCTGTCCGCTGGCCAGATCGTAGCGCCAGATGTAGCCCGCCTGTTCGAAGACGATGGACTCTCTGCCGATGGACGGGAATTTGATGTCGAAATCTTTGAATGTGGTCAGCTGCTTCGTTTGCTTCGACGCCAGATCGATCGAGAAAAGGTTCATCCGGCCATCGCGGTCGGAGATGAAATAAATGTGGTTGTCTGGTCCCCACATCGGGCAAGTGTCCTGAGCGGGATTATTCGTCAGGTTCTCGGTCGCGCCGGTCTTGAAATCGTAAATCCAAACGTCGTCTGCCATTCCGCCGCGATAATGTTTCCAGGTGCGGAATTCGCGAAAAACGCGATTGAACGCCATCTTCGAATCATCGGGCGAGAACGAGACGAAGCCGCCGCGCGGCACAGGCAGTTGCTGCGGAAGCTCCGCATCCATCCCCACGGTGAAAAGCTGGCCGATAAAATCGTTGAATGACTTCATGCGCGAGCGAAGAACAATCAGCGGTTTCGTGTTCTCCCACGTCATGACGATGTTGTTTGGACCCATCCGGTCTGAAATATCGTCGCGTCCCAAGGTGGCCGAAGTCGTCAACCGTTTCGGCACGCCGCCTTCGCCTGGCATTACGTAAACCTCGGTGTTTCCGTCATATTGCGAGGTAAATGCGAGCTGCGTTCCGTCGGGCGAGAAATGCGGAAATGAGCTATAGCCAGGACCGCTTGTTAGGCGTCGTGCTACGCCACCATCCTTGCCGACGGCGTAGAGTTCACCCGCGTAACAAAATACGCATAAAAATCATGATCAAGACATCCAAGCTGCAATTGAATTAGCCGGATGCAACCGCCGTTCACCCGGACCGCAATCACGCGGAAATAATTACCGATGTGCAGCACGCCGCTCGGTTGGATGCCGGGAGCGCAGCACGCCGTTAGGTTAGATGCCGAATCAAATGCGAAGCATGTTCAACGTTTGAAATTTGATGTTTGATTTTGCAGATCGCGGCCCAGAGAAGTGGATTTTCCAGAAACCTGCGGCGCCGGTGCGCTTGCCCGAAAGCATTCGGGGGTTGGACGGCGGCATCCGACAAACGACTTCGAAAAATTCACAAAAATTGTCTTGACCTTTTTTCGCGGGGTCGCTAGAAACGCGGTGTACGAAGATGTTTTCCCAGACTGCGCTTGTACGTTCTTTCAGAATTCTCTTAATTGCCCTGATCACCTTGGTTTGGGCAGCGGCGTTGGATAGTACCTACGCGGGTGCGTTTCCCGGTGGGAACGACGCATTTCAGGCCAATACGGCGAACTTTCTCGGCGAGGGAGTGGCTCAGGGCGCGGATGATCCGATCTGCAATCCGGCGCTGGCTGTGACGGACCCTACTCAACTCAAGTTTACTCTGAATCGGGCTAAAATTGAAACCCGCGATGAGAGTGCCGCACCCGCCGCTCGCGACGTTGCTTCCACTGTGCCTCTGGCGCCTGAACCACCGCCTTGGGCAATGATGGCCATGGGCGCGGTCGTGCTGATCGGCGTCCAGCGATTGCGCCGCCGGAAAAGGGCTTAACTCCCGCACTTTCGCCGCAGTGCCGGAAGACAGCCGTCCCGGCTGTCATGGTAAACAGGCTTCCAGCCTAATAGCCATGTTGTGACAGGCAAGATGCCCGTTCCATACCACAGCTCCAGGACACAGGATCGAAGTCATGCAGCAATGACGAATGACGAATGACGAATGTCTAATGACGAAGGAATGACGAAACCCGAACCCCCGGCCGCAATTCTGCGGCTGAGGACAGCCGCCTCTACAGCGCCCGGATCGCTCTTTCGTCATTTGAGCATTCGGATTTCCTTCGTCATTCGTCGTTTGTGCTTCGTCATTCATTTGATCAGTCGGATCGTAATGGGATAACGATAGAGCTTTCCCTCGCTCGCCTGAATAGACGCGACGATCACCAGAACCAGATTCAAAATGTGGAGAATGCCGAGGATCACAAACCCGATCAACACCAGACAGAGCACGCCCGCGATCAAGTTATAGATCAGCATCGAGATCTGAAAATTGAGCGACTCCTTTCCGTGCTCGTCGATCTCAGCGGAATCGCCGCGCTTCGCCAGCCAAACAATCAACGGACCGAGAATGTGACCGGCCCACGGTACAAAAAATCCGGCCAGGGCGCTGGCGTGGCAAAGCACAGTCCAGGTCCGGACGTTTGATGAAGTCGTCGATGTTTCCATTGGCGTAACCTTTCGCTCGAGTAATAGAACAAGTGTTCCGCTTGCTGCGGATGAGCGCAAGAAAAAGCCTCGTGCTACGTTTCTTTTACTCGCTCGATGTGAGCGCCAAGTTCGCTCAATTTTTCATCGAGCCGTTCGTAGCCGCGATCGATGTGATAGACACGGCTCACTTCAGTAATTCCGTCGGCCTTCAATCCGGCAAGCACCAGTGCGGCGGACGCGCGCAGATCGCTTGCCATCACCGGCGCACCAAAAAGACGATCCACTCCCTGGATTACCGCAGTTGCGCCCTCCAGCTGCATCTGCGCTCCCATGCGTTTAAGTTCGGCAACGTGCATGTAACGTTGTGGAAAAATATTTTCCGTCACGACGCTGATGCCGTCGGTGGTGGAGAGCAATGCGCACATCTGCGCCTGCATATCACTTGGAAAACCAGGATACGGGTCGGTAGTTAGTTCGAGCGCCTTCGCCTCCCCATTGGGCGAAATCGAAATCGACCGGTCTGCGATATTGATTGGAAAACCGCAACTGGCCAGTGCGTCGGTGATCGAGCGAAGATGCTCCGGCGCGACCCGCTTAACGGTGATTCCTTTGCCACAAATCGCCCCAGCCACCAGAAATGTTCCCGCTTCAATTCGGTCCGGAATAACGTCATGTTCCGCTCCGTGTAGCGCCGCCACGCCTTCAATGATGATTCGGCGCGTTCCGGCGCCTTCGATCCTCGCCCCCATTTTGTTCAAAAAATTGGCGAGATCGACAACTTCCGGTTCTTGCGCCGCACCTTCGATCACCGTCACACCATCCGCGAGCACAGCGGCCATCATCACGTTATCCGTGCCGAGTACCGTCGGACCGAATTTGCCCCTCAGATTAATTACCGCACCGGTCAACTTCGGCGCAAAAACTTTCACGTTGCCGCCTTCTACACGCACCGCCGCGCCGAGCCCCTCAAAGCCTTTCAAATGTAGATCAATCGGTCGATCACCGATCACGCAGCCGCCGGGCAACGACACAGTCGCTTCTTTGCAGCGCCCCAACAGCGGCCCGAGCACACAAATAGAAGCCCGCATTTTGCGAACGACGTCGTAAGGCGCTACCGATCCGATGTTGTCAGCCGATACGCTCACCGTGCCGCTGGCGCGTTCCACTTGCGCACCCAGGTGGATTAGAATTTGCAACATGTAATGCGTGTCGCTCAGGTCCGGTACACCATGAACGACGCACGGCTCCCGAGTGAGCAACGTCGCGGCCAGAATCGGCAGCGAGGAATTTTTCGAGCCGCTCACCTTGATCGCGCCCGAGAGCGGATAGCCGCCGTGA
>QHXE01000929.1 GCA_003222835.1 Acidobacteriota bacterium
TATGACTCAGAGCCCCGCCCTGAGCGCATCGTCATAATAAAGGCTGAGTGTGTTGTTGTCAAGTCCGCTTTCGGGGCTAGGACATCCTTAGGATAGCGCTCTGCCTGGGCCGGAAAGTTTTGGATCGTTGAAGTGGATTGCCAATTTTTATGGTCGGTTTCTACCGCAGGCCGAAGAATCGCTTGATGGATGACAGCAGTCCGGCGGACTCTTCAATGCTGGCTTGGGGAAGCTGTTGAGAACCCGCTGCCAAGCTCGCGCGGCGCTCGGCAATCGTCCAACTAATGGATTCAGCCAAGTCGGGATTCGTCTCGAACAAATGCTTCATCGCGACATGGCCGATTTCAAGCACTTCAGTTTCTTCTATGGCGAGGACGTTGGCCGTGCGCGGTTCACCCGTGAACAGGGCCATCTCGCCAAAAAAATCGCCTTCACTTAAAACGGCCACGGGTCGAGGCCGGCCATTTTCGGTTACTTGAACTTGGACCCGGCCATTGTGGACAACGAACATCGATGACCCTTCGTCGCCTGCGCGGATAAGCGTCTCGCCGGGGGCAAACACATGCCCGACTGTGGCCCGTGCCAACTTTTGTAGTTCTTCGGTGGAGAGCGGGGAGAAAATATCCACGGCCGAAAGCCGATCGGCAATTTGTTCGTCAGCGGTCACGGGCTTCGGCGCTACCTTTCGCTCTAACTGGACGGTGCGGGTTGGATAGGCAAAGGTTAGTCCACTTCTCCGCAGGGCATACCAGATGCGCTGACGGACGAGGGCGTCCGTGTCGTTGTATTTGGCGTAGTCCTCCAGCCAATATTTTATTTCCCAATCGATGGAGGACTCACCGAGATTTCTGATTCGGACGATGGGCGTGATCTTGGGTGAGACGTTGTCGGCGTCACGGACGGCTTCACGCACGACATGGATTGTCTTGGCGGGCGAGTCCGTATAGAGCGTCCCAAAGAGAACCAGTCGGGCGTTAAGATTATCGCGCGGACAAACCTCTATCGCTTCCTTTGCCGCGTTGCTATTGCTTACCAGGACCACGTGGTTTTGAAAGGTGCGGATCTTGATTGCGCGCCAGGTGATACCCTCGACGACGCCAGTGTGCTTTTGCTGTCCAACGACGATCACGTCGCCGACTTGAAATGGTCTGTCTGCATGCAGGGAAATACCGGAGAAAAAATTTCCCAAAGTGTCCTGCAAGGCGAGACCGATGATAACGCCGAAGATAGCTGAGGTGGTGAAGAGGGCTCCCAGATTAACTTCGGTGTAGATGCGATTAAAGATCAGTAGGAAGAGAATTGTGAAAGCGACCAGCGAAAAGATATTTCGCACCAGAGTCGGGGCTTCATAGCCACGCCGGAGACGAAATACAAAATCAAAGATGATAGTGCTCAGCGCCCGAACGCCCAGGAAAGCAAGCAGGGAAAAGAGTATTAGCTTAGGGACGTTGATCAGACTGTCTTCCGCGCGGGCGCGAGGACCCATGCGCGAAGCCAGGTAAGTACGCAAATCTTGTTCGAAGTAGAGGAAAAAATAGAGAGCCAGCGCGACGACCAAGGTCGCGAAAATGAAAGCTAAGATCCGATTCCGCTTGGGTCCGACTGCTGCCATGTAATCCCTCGCTCTTCAAGTAGACGCCTGGGAACGAGAAGGTACTTTTATCATCAAACGCGCGGCTTGGCGAGAAGTAAAGTGACGTCTGTGAAGTCCTGACTTGTCACTGGCAAATTACGGCGGAACGATTTGTGCACCCTAATGAGCTACTTCGCAAAAAGGTTAGGGAATACACTGGTCACGATCATCAGGAGCGACAATGCTGAGACAATTATCGCGGTGGCCCAGGCCGCGAGATTATAGACCAGACCATTTACATACTCACCCATCAGTTCGCGATCGTTCACCAGGCGCAGGACCGCGAAGAGAATTACAGGTAGCAGCACTCCGTTGATGACCTGCGTTACGAGCAGGACGCGAATTAAGGGCAAGCCGGGCATCATTCCGATCAGCGCGCCGAGCGCCACCAGGAAGGTAAAAATTCCGACAAAGATTGGCGCCTCGCGGAAACTGCTGGAGACGCCTTTCTCAAATCCAAGTGCTTCGCTAATCGAATAAGCAGTCGCCAGCGGCAACACCCCGGCGGCCAACATCGAAGCCCCGAACAGTCCAATCGCAAACAAACTTTCAGCATAAGCTCCGGCAAGCGGTCTGAGCGCATGCGCGGCTTCCGCTGCCGAGTCGACATGTTCGCCACGCACGTGCAGAGTCGCGGCAGTCGAAATCACTATGAAGAAAACTATCAAGATCGCGAA
>QHXE01000930.1 GCA_003222835.1 Acidobacteriota bacterium
AACGCCTTCGCCTGGGCATGATCTCTATCGTTCTCAATGATGAACAAAGTGGCTTTCATTACACTGTCTCCGCGTCGATCTTGTCATACTCCTCGTGTGTGCCGAAGAAGCGGATCATCACGATTCCGCCCTCATAGTTCACCAGGGCAACCAATCGATAGTCATTTGCCTTAATATTGAAGACGACCCGGCTGCTCTTGAGAATGCTGGCCTTGGGGTGAGACGCTTTCACTTCTCCCGGTGCCTTCCACTGCGCGGTTTCAGCAATTGCACGCCAGGCGTCGTATTGCGCGCGGGCCGCCTTGATACCTTTGTGACCGACTCGGGATGCGAAGTAGCGCTCCACGACGTCGGTACCGACCACAACCATCGACCGTGATCCTAGCTCTAAGTTCCAGAAAATGGAATCAATGATTCCATATTCTGGAACTCAGCGCGGCGTCGGTCTAGGAATTTCCCGGCTACGCCGGGTCGACGAATTACCCGCTACGGGAAAGCAGAAACCGGCCGTTCAAGCCTCTATTCGCCGAATCGCCTGAGTTAGGTTTCTCTCCCGGGCACCAGGTCTATTTTCTTCATATTTTTCAATTGCTTCCGAGTCCGAGACAGGACTCGAACTTTCGCGCGCATCATAGATGATTCTTCTACGTCTTCGCAGGACGTTCGCAGAGCGTCGATCGCGATCGGGGTGCCGGCGACCAGCGCTCCCGAGGGAGCCTAGCGAGCACACCGTAGAGGGTAATTTGGGGGTAATAAAAAGGTCGGTTCCTGAAGGTTCGGTTCCTGGAATCAGCACAGCACACAGCACCGAACCGAACTGTCATCGGGATCAACACGGCACGTTACGTGGTTGAGCCGAAAAGTAGATCGGGCCCCGGAAAGAGTGAGTCGCATTTTCTGTGAAGAAGCAATCCGCGAGAGATCTGGCGGGTAATCGAGCGCGGGTTGGGTTCCTGCGGCCGCTAAGTCGGGACCACTCTCAGTTCAACCGCGGACTCAGGCTCCGCGCCGTACTAAATCGGGCACACCTCAGTCGGTCACGAATGTCTCAGGAGGATCGGGTAGCGACCTTGCGTGGATTGGCCATGACCGGAGGTCGCTGACCGGCCAAAGCCGGACGCTTAGCCCATCGAATTGGGTTCCCTAAAGCGGACATTTAGCCGTGGGACGTGGATGACTAACCAGTAGGGATTGACCAATCGAACCAAAGCACGACGCTAAGCTTGGCTGCCCTCAGCAAGGTTAACGACCGGGAAGTAGGTTACTTCGCGGACTCTCTAGCACGCGTGGAGATCCCTCAGCTGGTCAGGGTTTCGAATCTACCCAATCCGCAGGCGGTACTGGGCTTAGGCCTGCAGCTTTGATCAGCCCCAGTTCCACCTGTTGCTCAGTTCGGGTTTCTCCCAACAACCTGAGGTTTAGCTCCGCCCATTTGTTGTTGATGCCCAGTCTATCGCTAGCCTTGATCCCCATATCCATCCGATATCGCACGAGCCGTCGGGCGGCCACAGCATCCTGAAACTCGGGACTCGTGTCCGGCAAAGAACGCTTGGCAATCAGTGTTCCGATCATTTCGGTAAGGACGGTGTCGCCATTGCGCAGCATCTCAGACAGATGCCGACAGGCGATCAGCTGCTCCGTTGGCCCGAGCAGCGCGCCTTTGCAACCTTGACTGATGGTCTGGTAGGACGGAATCGCCAACGCCGCGCCGAGCCCGTAAGCAAGAACGACAGCGTGAACCGAATCCATCGTGCCGGTCTTAATAAGTGCACGCGATGTACGAAGAACGATCGGGTTCCAATAGATATCGAAGCGCTGGGCACTCCCCATCGCGTCACCGCCCGCAGCTGCGTCGGGTCTTTAGTGTGCACGGCCTCTTTCATCGACATCGCCCAAGCCGCGCCGTTCTCCGGATCCAAGGCCTGCAATCGGGACTCCAGCGGGCCGGTCGTGCACGAAGGGACCTCACCACATGCCTGAAGATGTAGCCAAATCAGGTCGGGCCGATCCGGCGCCGCAGCATCTGCCCGCGCAAATGCTTCCAACCTTTCAGCTGGCTCATCTTTACCGAATTCAGTCAGGAATGCGGCGGTCTCCAGTGAATCTGGATCGCCAGCTTGGAGCAATAGTTCACGCGTGTGCTTGATCTGTCGTTGGTATGAGGCTTGAGTCGTACAGGCCGCGCTGAGCAAAATCGCAGCGCACAGGCACGGCAGTGCGAACGCCGTGGTTGCTTGGTGTCGTCGCATGCCGTTACTAGAGGAAAGCATCGATGTAACTTTTTACCACCGACCATCGAGCCTCTTTGAGGCGGAGGACGTAGATGACGTAACC
>QHXE01000931.1 GCA_003222835.1 Acidobacteriota bacterium
CCGCCGGCAGTTTACAAACCGACGGACGAACTCCTCGGCGAACTCCTAGTGGAACTGCATCGTTCCTCTGAGGCACGCGACGCGTTCCGGGTCGCTCTGGCCCGCGCGCCCGGTCGCAGGTCAGTAGTCCAAGCTCTTGGTCGCGCTGACAAGGAGATAGCCGCCGCGAAGTAATCGGGCTGAGAGTTGCGGGCTCAATCACCGTGGCCCGTTCCGACTCGCGGTATGGCGCTCGATCTGCAAACGATTCGTCAGAGAGACAAACCATGAGAGTCTTGTTGCTCTTCCTTTCGCTTCTCCTAATACCTGGTTTTTTAGCTCAGAACTCCGCGAGTCAGGGTGACAAATCACCGGTCGTGATCATCACTTCAAAGTGGTTCAGAGATCGCCAGCCGATCGATAATGCGGTGTCGGTTTCAATCGCACCCGTGGCCGCAGTAACTTCAGCCGACAAGATCTACGAAAGGCAAAAACGGGTAAACGATCCGGCTGGGGTAAGGGATCCAAAGGCCGACACACTTGACGCGCGGGGCGCTGAGCTGGACCGAATCGTTCAGGAATCGCGCGAGTCACAGCCGGTCGACGGCTTCGCCTATCAGATCAAAGTTCAAAACGCGAGTGCGAAGCCGATTCGAAATATTTTTTGGGAGTATCGATTTAGGGAGATAGCGAAGCCGGATAATCTAGCCCGGCGCCAGTTTCTTTGCAGCGTCCAAATCAAGCCAGAGAAACAAAGAGATTTGCAGGCCTTCAGTCTGGGCGGTCCCAGCGATATTGTGAATGTTAAGAGCCTCGCCAAAGACCCCAGCGAGCAATTCGAGGAAGCGGTACTAATCAATCGGGTCGAATTTGCCGATGGAACTTTCTGGCAGCGGAAAGATTGGAATTTCGACGAAGTGAAGTTAACCGCCAAGGCACGCGATACTAAGAATTTACCGATGTGCCGAGGGCTATGAAACCCACTGAAGAGAATCTGAGAGAGTCGTTTGGTCTCTGCGAGAAAGCTGATCTTCGTTCAAGGTATCGTTATTTCGTTTCGAACTCAACCCACTCTCCAAGGCCTTGCTCGTTAGCTTTTTGATAGGCATGCGCGGCGGCGGCGAGATCTTCGATGGCAAGGCCGAGGGATTTGAAGAGCGTGATCTCATCGCGCGATGTGCGGCCTGGATGGGCGCCGATTAAGACTTCGCCAAGTTCGGCGCGGATGTGTTCGGGGCCAATAGCGCCTTCTTCAGCCGCGAGCAAATA
>QHXE01000751.1 GCA_003222835.1 Acidobacteriota bacterium
ATTGCTCGCTGCCCCTCATTCACGGCTCACTGTTTTTCTGCTTACCGCTCTCTTTCTCTCCCTCACTGCGTTCTGCCTACTGCCTAACGTCTTCTCGCAAAACGAAACGCCGCTGCCGCAGGCTCAACCTTCCCCCACACCCGCGCCTTCGCCCTCGCCGTCACCAACTCCGCCGCCGAATTTGCATCAATGGGGCGCGGTGACTTTGTTTCATGGATTGCCGTCTGATCGGGTTCATGCGATCGCGCAGACGCCGGATGGATTGATGTGGTTTGCGACCGATGGCGGCTTAGCGAAATATGACGGGAGGAGGACGCAGGCGATCAGCGCGGAGGGTTTGGAATCAGGTCGCGTGCTGGCGCTTAAGGTCGATGATGACGGCGCGTTGTGGATTGGCGGTGAAAGCGGGGCTGTGCGGTTCGCCAACGGAAAGTTCGAACCGATTAAAGAAACCAACGGCACCGTAATCACGGCAATCATATCGCCGCAAAAGGGTCGAGCGCTGATGGCGAGCGAGAACGGCGTTATCTTTGATTGTGAGATTAAACAGGAAGTTCCATCACGCTTAGCCGTAACCGAGGCGGAGAACGGTTCTGCCGTAACCATCGTGGTCGCCTCACTTCCCGGGCAACCGCTCCAAAGTGCAGACAAAGATCATCCCGGTCTGTTGAAGCTCACCAGTCTCGCATTTTTGCACGACACACTGTATGCGGGCACACAGAGCCGCGGTCTAATCTCCATTGAAAATGGCGGGGCAAAGGAGGTCATCAGCAAGCCGCGTAGCTACTTTATCAACGCGCTGGAGGCCGATGCGCGCGGAAAACTCTGGGTGGGTGCGCGCGGACGCGCCGAAGAAAGCGCCCTCTTTGATCAAAGCGATCCGCTCAAACCTACCAAGGCAAATGCGGCCACGGGTCCGGTGACCGCGATTGGTCGAGGCGCTGCCGAGGGTATTTGGGTCGCTACGGATGGACATGGCGCCTTTCATTTCCTGAACGGCAAGCCAATCGAACATTTCACCTTCGAAGGAACGGGCGGCGCGCTGCGTTCGGATCACGTCTTGGCGGTCTTTGTCGACCGCGAAGAGGTCGTCTGGTTCGGGACTGACAAGGGCGTCTGTCGTTACGATCCGCACGCGATGCGGGCGGAAAATATTTCTGCTGACACGAGCGCGAATTACGTGCGAGCCCTTTTTCGGACTCCGAGAGGCCGTTTGCTTGCGGGCACGAACTCCGGATTATTCGTACAAGGCGAGACCGCCAGGGCCTGGCCAGCCCTACCCGATGTGGGCCGCAGAATCGTATACGCAATTAATGAGGACAAAAACAATCGAGTTTTGATCGGCACCGCGGCCGGATTGTTTGTTTCCGCCGGTGAAGTTGCTTTTGTGCGCATTAAGCCTCCTGAAGAAAGACTTCCGCAGGGTGACAGCGTACGCGCTATTACCAACTGGAACGGCGTGACCTATATCGCGACCTACGGCTATGGAGTCGAGAAGTTAGAAGGCTCGCGCCGCGCGCTCGTCTGGCCTGATGATGCAGCAGACGTTCATCTGCGCGAAGTAACGAGCCTCGGGGCAGACGCAAGCAACCGCCTGATGATTGGGACGGCTGGCGCAGGCATTTTCTTTTTCGATGGCCGGCAGACTACAAGCGACAGCTCGCTCGTCAAACTGAAAGGACAAGCGATCTGGTCAATCGTCGCCGATGGCTCTGACACCTGGCTCGGAACTGAGAAAGGACTCTATTTATTTCAATCCGGCCAACTGAAAGAGATCGTTCCGGGCGTTAACGCGCGTAGCGTTGTTATCGACAACAACCAGTCAAAGCAAGTTTGGTGTGCGACGGTCGGGAATGGATTACTAAGAGTAACGGTCGACGAGCGGTTTGGCCCAGCGGTCTCGCGCATGGATGTCGAACAAGGCTTGCCTTCACAACGCGTGTTTGCAGTGCTGCCCGAGCGTGGTAGCGACGGCAGTGAATCAATGCTCATCGGCACGAATCGTGGCGTCGCACGGTACGAGCCTGGCCGAATTGCTCCGACTCTTTATGCGACTCGGATTATCAGCAAGCGTGTGCATCAGCCGGCCGAACTCGCCCACGGACTCGATCTCGATTATCCCCAGAACAGTTTGTTGCTCCGCGCTCTACGACGCGGCGGGGCACGCAATCAAGCAGAAGTTATCGCACGATCCACAATTTCCTATGGAAGGGTTGAAGCCCGGGAAATACAAGGTTATCGCGCGGGCGTTCACGAAGGATTTGGTTGGTTCGAATCCGTTGTCATTTGAAATGAGCGTTGCGCGGGCACCGTTCCCGTGGACTACGACTGCGCTGGCGATCCTGTTACTGCTGGCGCTGATCGCGCTCGGTTGGGGTTACGCGCAAAACCGCAGGATCCATCGCGCGAGCGCGGAACTGGCTTCGGCGAATAGCGAACTCGCCGACGCGCGAATGCGGCTGGCAAATGAAACTGAGGCCGAGCGCCGGAGAATCGCGCGCGATCTGCACGACCAGACACTGGCGGATTTGCGGAATCTGGCGCTGCTGGTCGATCGGCTTCCCCCAAGTGGCGACAGTCGCCTGCCACTAAACCGCACGCCTTCGGCGCCCAGCGCGTTGCGTCATGAGATTGAATCGATTTCGCACGAGGTGCGTCGGATCTGCGAAGATCTAAGTCCTTCCGCACTGGAAAACGTCGGACTTTCCGCCGCGTTACAGTTCGCTCTGGCTCATGCCGTCGAACACGCCGCGCCGGCTTGCAAGTTCGATTTTGAATTCGTTTGCGAGGACTCGCTCGATGAGAAACTCAATCTGCCCCAGAGTACTCAAATCCAGATTTATCGGATCGCGCAGGAAGCTTTAAGCAACATCTGCCGGCATGCGAATGCGGAGCACGTTAAGATGAGCGCCTCGGTGAATGACAAGAGCCTCTTTGAATTGCTGATCGAAGATGACGGTTGTGGTTTTGATCTAACGGAGGCAAAAAAGAATGCGGGCCGTGGCGTTGCGAACATTCGTGCGCGGGCGAGCATGATCGATGCTGAGGTTGGCTGGCAGAAACGTGAGGACGGCGGCAGTGTGTTCTCTTTGCGTCTCGCCTGACGGCCATCGGTATCGCGCGTCGATTAAGTTGAGGTACTATGTCAGAAAGCCGGGAGCGCAGTTGAGATGGCAGC
Organism: Acidobacteriota bacterium; assembly: GCA_003222835.1. Next base: position 3,179 of record QHXE01000751.1, read on the forward strand.
TAGAATTGAACCGCTAGTGACTGTGGACGACCTCGACGCCACACCCGAGGACGGTAACCGCTATGAAGTCATCGAAGGAGAACTATTCGTGGCGCGAGCACCGGGAGTACCTCATCAACGAGTTTTGAAGAATTTCGTCGTCAACTTTGGTATTTATCTCACCGACAATCCAATTGGCGAAGTTATACCGACGCCGGGGCTGATCTTTGGCAAGTATAGCGGCGTTATTCCTGACATCGTCTTTTACACGCATGAACGCGCCAGCGAAATCATTTCCGGCGAACGTCTGGTTGCTGCGCCGGAACTGGTGATCGAAATTCTTTCGCGCGGTCATGAAAACGTGGCGCGCGATCGTATTGTCAAGCGGCAGCTATACGCAAAATACGGAGTCGCGGAATATTGGATTGTCGATTCCGAGAATCGCTCCATTGAGGTGTATCGTTTGCAGAACGGCTCGCTCGAACTGGCCGTTATCTTCAGATACGAAGAAGAAATCACTACACCGCTTTTGCAAGGATTCAAGTGCTAGGTTGCCAGCATCTTCCGTTAATCAAGGCCGCGTCTGATGACGTCGCCCTCGCACACATCCTTTTTGAGTTCATTAATGTTCGACCGCAACTTGCTGAGTGTCGCTTCTGATGTCGAGGCGGCGCTCGCCGGCAACAAACCTGTCGTTGCTCTCGAATCGACGGTGATTGCGCACGGCTTGCCTCGGCCGCGGAATCTGAAGGCGTAACTCCGGCAACCATCGCCGTGATCGACGGAAAGCTTTGCGTTGGGTTAGACGCACATCAAATCGAGTTCCTGGCGAACAGCGTTGACATCAAGAAACTTAGCGCGCGTGATTTGGCAATCGCAGTTGCGCGCGGTTGGAATGGAGCTACAACCGTCGCCGCCACAATGTGGATTGCGCATCACGCTGACACAAGAGTTTTCGCAACCGGCGGGATCGGGGGCGTTCATCGCGGCTCACTGCCTGACGTCTCGGCAGATCTACCGGAACTCGCACACACGCCGATGATTGTGGTTTGCTCGGGAGCCAAGATCGTTTTGGATTTGCCGGCAACGCGCGAATGGCTGGAAACGCATAGCGTTACAGTAGTCGGTTACGGGTGCGATGAAATGCCGGCGTTCTATTCGCGAGTAAGCGGTCTTACGGTTGATGTGCGGTGTGATTCGCCTGGGGAGATCGTGCAGATTTTCAAAACGCAGCGCGAACTTGGTTTGCGATCCGCGCTGCTTGTCACGGTTCCGGTTCCCAGCGAAGCTGAAGTTCCACCGGAACTGTTGTCCCAAACTCTCGACAAGTCTCTTGACGACGCAGGCAAAGAGAAAGTCACCGGCCGTAACCTCACTCCTTTCTTGCTCGCGCGCATGGCCAAGCGCAGTGATGGCGCCACGCTGCGCGCGAACATTTCGCTATTGGAAAACAACGCACGCGTGGCGGCACAAATCGCGCGTGCGTTTGAGTGCCGCGACTAGTCAACCCTTTTACGAAAGGGCTTACAAGTCAGCGCACTCCAAGAGTCCCGATCCAAATCTTCGGATCGCGCATGCGAAAAATTTTCTGTGCGACTGACAACCAAACACGGTGGCATTCTCATCTCACGCGACAAATCTCGAAGCATTCTCCCCAGGCTGCGATTTGAATTCGACGGAATTTCGATGTCGAGCATATAACGAGCGGTCTAACGTCGAGCATCTCTCCAGGCTCGCAATTTGAATTCAGGTCATCGGTTTGCTGGCGAACACTTTTCGCATGAGTCGAAGTGTGTTCGATGCCTGAAGAGTAGGCAGAGTCAAAACGAGGGCACCTGAGTCTGCAAGGAGGCAACATGAGCCGCAAGTGGCTTCTCTTCCTGTTTTGCCTTTCGCTTCTGATTGTACTGGCGCCGCTGTCGCGCGCCGGTCTGACACTTCGCGTCAAAGAA
>QHXE01000605.1:0-8158 GCA_003222835.1 Acidobacteriota bacterium
CGGGAATCGTTAAGGAGAGGCCAAATTTGTCGGCTATCTTCCGAGCATTTCTTGCGGCTTCGCCTTCTTCACCTTTCAGACTCAACGGCAATCCAATCACCAACCCCTTCGAATTATAAGTCTCGATCAGGCCAGCAACCCGGCGCAGCAAGTCCTTCCAGCTTCGACGTTCGATCCTGGGCAAAGGCCTTACAGAAATTCTTAACTCGTCACAAATAGCGAGCCCGATTCGCTTGGTGCCTAAATCAATCGCTAACAACCGGCCTGGAAATTCTGATGACCGTCCCAAAAAACTCTTTGTCTGATGATTTTTTGCCAACTCAGTAATGAAAAGCTTCATCGAATGTCCGATTAGCTTTAGCTTGTCGATTCCGAAAGTAGGCGACAAGCTAAAGCTTATCGTACATGCGCATCGCTTGCGCCGCTCATACTCGGACGGTATGATACAGGCGTTTGGCTGATCGTTTAAGCGACCGTCGGTCGCGAGTTGGTTTAGTTCGAGGTCTCACTAATGTCATTCAAAAGCAAATTCACGCTGGTAGTACTTTCCGCCGCGCTCGCCGTTTACACGATTGCGGGCGCCTGGCTGGGCACTCGCGCTCAACAACCGGCCAACGATCCGGGTGCGCAACAGAAAATCTTCGAGAGTGTGCTTAAGCACATTCAGGATGATTACGTTGACGAGCCAAACATGGAAAAGGTTCGCGGTGGCGCGCTGCGCGGTCTCGCCTATGGTTTGGATCCTTATTCCACTTACTTGACTGCGGATCAAGTCAAAGATTACCGTGGCAACGATAAAGGTAATCGAGTCGGGATTGGCGCTGAGCTTTCCCAGTACTCGTCGTTCCTATATGTCGTGGCACCCGTAAAGGGTTCACCCGCCGATCAATCTGGTGTGCGCGCGGGTGACATCATTGAATATATAGACGGAAAAGCTACTCGTGACATCTCGCTTTATGACGCGCGGCAGTTACTGAACGGTGCGCCGGGAACGGAAGTGAAGCTGCGCATTCTGCGCTCAAATTCGCGGCCGTTAACTCTGACAGTGAAGCGAGGTTCGTTCCGTGCACCCGCGGCTGAAGCGCGAATGGAAGCCGGCCGCATCGGCATTCTCAAGATTAATAGCTTCGATAATGGAGAAGCTGCGGACGTTCGCACGCGTTTGCAGGAACTGATCAAACAGGGTGCGCAAAAAATTGTGCTCGACCTTCGCAGCGTGGCGGGTGGCGAAATTCAGGAAGGAACCTCGGTCGCCAATCTGTTTATTCGTGACGGCGTAATTGCGGAAAAGATCGGACGCGAACAGAAAGTCCTGCAGACGTTCGAAGCGGATCCAAAAGCCGAGGTTTTCGCTGGCCCGGTCGTGGCGTTGATTGATGGCGGAACGGCGGGTGCGGCGGAAATCGTGGCGTCGGCGTTCCTCGGACGAAAGCGTGGCGATGTCGTGGGCGAGAAAAGCTTCGGCGCCGGCGCCGAACAGGAATTGTTCACGCTGCGCGATGGCGATGGATTGTTGCTCACTACGGTCAAGTGGGCGTCGAGTGGCGGCAAACCTTTTCTCGGTGAAGATCGTACGCATTCCGGTATCGCACCTTCAGTTGAAGTCAAGCGCGCGGAAAATCAAGGGCTTGATGTGGATGATCTGGGCGGCAACGAAGAAGAGTCGACTAAGCCAAATCAGACACCCTCAAAGCCGGGAACTCAGCCAGAAGCTACCGCGCCCAAAATACAACCTGAAGACTTGCAGCTAAAGAAAGCGATCGAGATTTTGCGCGAAAAGCCGGCGGCTTCGGCACAGCGCGGCGCTTAGCTGAAAGATAATCAATCGAATAGGCCGGAGCGACGTGAATTCGTTCGCGCCGGCCTTTTCCTTTTACTGAATCAATTACAAACACGATGCGCGGCTTGATGGGATTGATAGGGCTGTTCCTGATCGTAATCGTTCTTTGGGACGTCTTTGAGACGATTGTGTTGCCACGGCGCGTGACCAGGCGCTTTCGTTTGACGCGGTACTTCTATCGCTCGATTTGGCAACCGTGGTCGGCATTGGCGCGAATGGTTCGTAAGAGCAAGCGGCGCGAAACGCTGCTCAGCATCTTCGGTCCGCTATCGTTGCTGATGCTGCTAGTAATATGGGCGGCGACTCTGGTTTTCGCGTTTACGTTGATCCATTGGGCAATTGGTTCGCAGATCAACTCTGGTAGCGCACCGGCTGGCTTTCTGACCGATCTTTACTACAGCGGCACCACCTTTTCCACGCTCGGACTGGGCGACCTCACGCCCATCACCTCAACCGCGCGAGTGATTACTGTCTTGGAAGCGAGCATGGGCCTGGGCTTGCTGGCTTTAGTAATTGGTTACTTTCCGGTTCTCTATCAAGCTTTTTCGCGCCGCGAAGCAAACATCTCGCTGCTCGACGCGCGCGCAGGCACGCCGCCAACCGCAGTCGAACTACTACGACGTCATCAGGAGGCTGACAGTCTGCCAGCGCTCGATGAACTGCTGCGAGATTGGGAAAGGTGGGCGGCGGACTTAATGGAAAGCCATCTCTCCTATCCGGTGCTCTGCTTCTTTCGCTCGCAACACGACAATCAATCATGGCTGGCGGCGCTCAACACGGTACTTGATACTTGTAGTCTGGTGATGGTCGGGATAGATGGGATTCCGAAGTGGCAGGCGCAACTCACGTTCAAAATGGTGCGCCACGCGATTGTAGACATCGCGCAAATCTTCAATACCTCGCCACTCAAGCATGATGGTGGGCGATTAACCAGTGAAAATCTCGTCCAGCTTCGGGCGGCCCTATCTGCGTCGAGAGTCTCGGTGCGAAACGAGCCGGGGGACGAGGAAACTCTGAAAGAACTGCGCGCGATGTACGAACCTTACACCGAAGTGCTCTCGCGTTATCTCATGATGCCGTTGCCGGAGTGGTTGCCAAAACCGCGCTCCACTGATAACTGGCAAACCAGTGCCTGGGAAATCACGCCGCAGACCGCTGAACAGCCTTTTCGCAAGTGCATGCAACGCGCCGCGTCGGCCAAAGCGCACGCCCATAACACAACGGCGTTTAGTGATAAGGGAGTCTAGAGTGCAAGCAGTAGCTTGCATGTGCCAAGAAGAATCCTGAAGGCTGAGATTACGAAGTCTCTCTAGTCATGGCAGCCTTGTGATCATTTGGAGTGCTCGACGATCCCATATGGAACAGCCCTCTCCTTGCGAGCGACGATAAGAGCCTAATCCTATCGCACTGTGTTCTTATAATTTTCTTGCAATCCGTAGACTGCTTCACGGAAAGTCGCGATTCAGGACTTCGATGAGCGAATTGCGGGGCAGACTCTCTCGCTTGAGGCATGCATGTTGCCGCATAGCACGTCGAGAGTTTTCCACCGTTGTAATCAAGAAAGCGAAAAGGAGAATTTGAAAATGCTTATCACCAAAAAAATGCTGCTGGCGTTGACGATAGTGGGCGCCCTGCTCGGCGCGGGGATCGGCGCACTCATTACGCACACAGGTTCGGGCTCGACGTCCGCAAGCACGACACCAAGCACAACGTCGAGTACGACAAATGACGCGAGTAAGTACTCAGCCAATCAAACGGATCCAAATTCCAAAACGCCGGAACAATTAGCGGCTGACAACGCGGCAAAATTTAAGACGCCGGAAGAACAGACAGCCTTTCGCGAGGGTTTTAGCGATGGATATACGTCGTGCAGCAATGTACAGACAGGTACGTCCTCGCAGAACTACAGTGCCTCGTCAACCTATAGCGCGGATCGCGCGCCGGTGCGGCGTTATTACCACGGGCGACGAGTCTATTACGACTATGGCAATTCGCATGGCCGCTCATTCTGGCAAAAGCACCGCGATAAGTTGACGGTGGCGATGGGGACCGGCGCAGGCGCGCTAATTGGTGGCCTGATTGGCGGAAAGCGCGGCGCTGGTATTGGCATGCTCGCGGGCGGCGGCGGCTCGGCGCTCTATACCTACAAGCTGCGTCACCGACGCCATCGTTACTAAGTCAGAACTGAGGGTTAGTCACCGGTAACCAGAGTGATGCGATCGAACCTTAGAATTCTCTTTGTGGTATTTCTTACTCTGGCAATCGGCGGAAGGGCAGTTCTATTTGGAGCTGCCCTTTTTGGTGCTCGTAAGCCATTGAATGGGCGCATGACTGAAGCGAGACCGTCGGTCCCGCGTCCGATTTCATTTCGAGACGTTCCTGGCCGTGGTTTGTTAATAAGAACATGGGTCAACTCTCAGGGGCCGTTCACATTCGCGATTGACACCGGGGCCGGCGCGACGCTCTTGTCGCAGAGAGTTGCAGAGGAAGCTGGAGTTAACGTCACCAGTGGCCGTACGATTTCAGTGGCCGGACTCAGCGGCGTCCAGTCGACGGCCCGCCAAGTCTCAATTCAAAGCCTGGCCATCGGCGATCGGGAGAACTCTCTGCCTGGCAAGAGCGAGGTGATGGTAGCCAACGGATTGCCGCGCGACCTGGACGGAATTTTAGATCCCACGGAAGCTTTTTCCCCACTCGGCTACGTTATCGACATTCCGCGCCACGAGCTATCCGCTTTCGATCCTCAGGCGACGCCAGTACGAATGAACAGCCAGCCGGAGGAAGGAACCGTGGTACCCTGGCTTAGAGAAAGACATGGCCGCCGGCCGTTTGTGCAACTTGATAATGGCGATCGCGCCTTGCTCGACACCGGATCGGGTCTCGGCTTAGCGATCAGAGAGTCTGGTCAGAGTGATCGGGAGAGCGGAGCAAGCGTCCGCGATATCGGTGGTGGCAACATTTCTGCGCGCCGTATCGCTGCCAGAACGATCTCGATTGGCTCGCTCACATTACGGAGAATTCCCACCGATGTAGTTTCTGGCGCCGAGGCCGATGCGCCGGTGCTGCTTGGCTTGAGCGCCCTGCGGCCTTTTCGCCTTCGACTCGATCCCGTTCATCGGCTAATCGAAATCGCTCCGAGCGAAAGCAACCGTTCTTTGCAGTACCGAGGCCAATAGCGATTGAAAAGCTGTTGACTTTTCCCTGACGGCAAGCATATTTTCCTCTTCGCCGTTTCTCAAAAATCCATTCGAGCGAAGTCTTCAAGGAGGAACCTGTGATTTTTCGATTCGGGGTTGTCATTCTTTGCTCTATAGCCTTCGTAGCGCTCGGTTCTGCTCAGGAAACCGAGACCACAATAAATAAGTCCCTGATACCGCTCCAAGCTAATGAGCTAAGCAAGTTCGTGCCTCCCGGCTGGAAGATCGAAGAGAAACTGACAGGCGATCTCAACGGCGATTCGTTGCTCGACTTCGCTTTAGAGCTGATTGAGAACAATCCCGAAAAAGACCAAAGCGGCGATCCGAGGGAGAGATCCAGGGCGCTCCTCATTGTGCTTCAAAGCCAGGATGGCAAACTCGCGCGCGCGGGCGTCGCTGATAAGTTGCTGCAATGCACTCGCTGCGGCGGAGCTTTCTATGGAGTCGTAGAAGCCCCGGCGAATGTGAAGATCGATAAAAGCGTCATCATCGTGGAACAGGATCACGGTTCGCGCGATCTGACTAACACCACCTATCGTTTCAGGTATGATCCCGAAACGCAGAGGTTTATTCTAATCGGTTTTGATTTCGCCGACTCTGATCGCTTGACCGGAAACAACGTTTCAGAAAGCACTAATTACCTAACGGGAGTTCGTAGAGTTTCCCGTGGTAAAACCGTAACCTCGTCGACCATTCCCCGTAAGAAGATATTCCTCGAGGACGTAGGTTCCGAACAGTTTGAAGAAGACGCCGAGAAGCGTCTTAATCTCTGAAACATCCTCGCGCAATCTGTTTCTCTATCACTCGCTGTGCGTCAGGTGCAGGCAGAAGGAGTAAGCGAGCGAGACAGTTTCCCATCAAGCTGCCTTCGCGATTTCCTAATCCAGTCCGGCGGAGTCTGGCCGTCTCTCGGGAAAAGGGCAAAACGAGTTGAGAGCGAAGGCATTCGGCCCGCGTAAAAATGCCCGGCCAATGGGGACATTTGCCCATTTGCGCAGCATCTTATGCCCGAACAGTGGAGTTATTCAGAGGTATGGTGATTGCCAAACAGACTCACACCCAAGTGTCTTGGGGAAGGCGGAAGAAGCCCTTGGGGGTCCTTCGGGCTCGCCGACTTCTTCCGCTGATTGTTTTTCGAGCCGGGTGCTCCGGGTGCACCCGGCTCTTTTTATGGGCGATGTTTCTATCGAGCGATACTGCTGAGTACCGCGCGACCCCTGGTCTCCAGTTCGTCGCTGAGCCAGGACATTAATACCGTCACAGGGTTCAGCTTTGCTGCGACTGGGGTTGTGCGAATTAGAGAGTCGTCAGCCGCAACTTCCGGAGCGGCTTGACTACTAAATTGAACATTGCTGTCGACTGAGCTGTAAATTGAAAGATACATTTGCGTCTCAGCAGGAATCAGCCTCCGCCATCCCGCGCCACCATTCTTCAAATAGAGCGGCAGACGCATGGGATTCGAATTATAGCCCGCCGCCAAGAGCTCAGACTTGTTGGCGACGCCGTTGCGCAGCGCGTTCTGCACCTCGTCCTGCTTTTGCAAATAGCGCCATGTATCGTTGATATACAACAGCATCGCTTCGAGCGCATTCGCATGATTGCGCATGCCGCTCACGAAATCAGTTGCGAGGTCTATAGCCGGATGTTGTTGCCGAATACCTTCGTAAGTTCGCGGAATCATTTGAATCATGCCGCCCGCGCCCGCCGAACTTACGGAATACCTGAAAGTGTCCCCTTGATTGAGCGCATAGAGCGACAAAATATCCGGGTAGATTTTGCTGCGATCTTCATTGAGAAAGCGCCGATGGTCCGTATGTTCGACAATAACCAGGTGCTCGGCAATGTTGATGATATCGTTCGAAATGTTGACCCCGTTATCAGCCAGGTGCTTGGCCGCGGTCTCGAGCATCGTCGTCACGTATGAGTTGCCGGCCGAGATAACTTCTGCCGAAAGCAGTGCCGGATGTGCAGAGGTGTAATAGGCAGTCTCGGTAATACTGCCGCTCTTCACAATCGGATACTGCACGACGAGTGGCACGAACTGGCGGCCCGTCGTTGCGTCACTTATCGTCACTGCGGTGTTGACGCCGTTTGGGCTAATCACATGCACGAGCACCGAACGGCCAAGCTGGGTTGTCGCCGCCAGCTTCGAGCCTTTAATAAGAAAGGAATCTTTGGGTACCGAGAAGATGTTTATCTGCGACGTTTCCTGATCAAGCGCGGCCAAGGTCACCGATGTGCTCGTCAAGGCCGCGCGGGATCTCAATAATTGCTTCGCGTCAGCAATTTTCTCAGCAACTTGAGCGCTAGATAGAGCCGGCAAATTTGATGAAGCTACAACCGAAGGTGAAGCCACGGTATCAGCGATTTGATCGGGCTGCGAAGCCGAATTGATTTCCTGAGACTGGCCCAACGCGTTGGTCGCGACAAGCGCGCACACAAATACCCCTGCAAGGAACGTGAAGATTTTTCTCATCTAAAACTCCTAACTCGTTTTTATGAAGATTTCGGGCGTGCCGGGAATTCGCTTGTGGCGAATATCTATAGATGCTGTCCCGATTATGTGGGTTGCGAGAGATTCGAACCGTGGCGACTATCAATTAGACCGTACCGTTAGCGCACAACTCGCGCACGAAAGCCATAGGATCGGGAATGTTCGGCCGGCATCATTGCCCAACGAAGTAGCCCCGAATGAGAATAGACTTTTCGACTGCCGCCATTGACAGTTGGAATTGCCGCAACTATATTGCCATCGCTGTTAGATCCCGCCGCAAGAATGGAGACTTTGAGATGAAAAGACTACATCGATTAATCGCATGCTCGCTGCTGTTGATACTTGTCTGTAGCGTGCCTTCGTATGGCTGGTTCAATCTCGGCCATATGGCGGTAGCTTACGTTGCCTACCAACAATTAACGCCGGAGAAAAAGGATCGCGTAGACGCGCTTCTGCGTTTGAATCCGGATCGAAAAAACTGGCTGAAGCTCATTCCGCAAAATGCGTCGAAAGAAGATCGACGCATGATGATCTTCATGATCGCCGCTACTTGGCCTGATCGGATCAAGAAGCTCAAGAACATCTACAAGAATGACACGAAGAACGGGGACGTTCCTGACGGAAAAG
>QHXE01000605.1:8343-8965 GCA_003222835.1 Acidobacteriota bacterium
CACCTCGTTGGTGATATCCATCAGCCATTGCATTGCGTCACGCGTTTCGGCGCGACGCAAAAAAACGGTGATGCTGGGGGGAACTTCGTAAAGCTCTGCAGTCCGCCCTGCAAAGATGAACTGCACGCGTTTTGGGACGGCTTGCCCGGTGACAGCGACGATCCGCTCGACGCTATCAATGTGGGTAAGAACCTGCCCGCGGCCGACCAGGGCCTCGCCGACGACCTGCTCGTGGCCCATTGGCTAATCGAAAGTGTTAATGATGCCAAGCAGTTTGTGTATGTCCCTCCAATTGGACTAGGCGCCGGGCCATTCACAATAACCGATACCTACCGCACAACTGCTAAGCAAGTTGCGGATAAACGCGTAGCCCTGGCCGGCGCTCGCCTGGCAAGAATTCTGAACCAAGAACTGAAGTAGGCGCAGTTCGACTTCGGCAACGATTTAAGCGAACCGGTGTTCCGGTGTTTACGCTGAAGGCGCGAGGTGTGATAGCCGGGGCAATGCCCCCGGATCAATCGCCATACAAATTAGTATCAGCGCCGAAGGTGCGAGGTAACTTCCAAGAGTGAAGATGGATATCGACACCTACCATACGGACTCAAGATTCTTGCATTCACAA
>QHXE01000752.1 GCA_003222835.1 Acidobacteriota bacterium
GGGCGCTCGTGCCGGCGCACATCAAGCATTTTCTGGTCGCCAAGCTTTTCTTCGGCCAGACCACGGGAAGGCTGATCAGGCTCGCCGCGCCAAAGAAGAATCTGAAGGGCCTCAGATTCGACGTCAATTCCGATAACATCGCTCTCGCCGAGGTTGCCGATCTTTATTTTAACAGGAGGGAGCGGGCGGAGTTCGATCTAGTTCGAAGACACATTCTGCAATCCGATATCGTGAATATCGTCGAACTGGGTGTGTCGATCGGTTTCATCGCCTCAAACATTGTGTTCACGAAGAAAGTGAATTACCTCGGAATCGAGGCGTCGCAGCGACTCGCGCGCGAAGCGCGGGCCAACGTGGAGAGTAATAACCAGTCCGACTCCATGTGGAGAATCGAAAACTTCTGCATTGATTACTCGGGGGCGGATTACGTCGAATTTGCCGAAAGCACGGATAGTTTAGCGGGCAGAGTCGGCAGCGGCAGCGGCCAAGGGGTTCTTGTTCCCGCCGCCAGATTCGGTGATCTGATCCGTCGCTGCGGCATGCAAAATTTTGCCCTGATAGCCGACATCGAAGGGAGCGAAGCGGATATCCTATTCAAGGATGAAGAATCACTACGGAGCTGCAGACTGATCGTGGCGGAGCTCGAAGACACCGCCGAGTTTTCGACTGACGACCAAGTCAGGCGAGCGCAAGAAATCGGCTTCGAGTTGCGGGAGTTATATGGGCACGTATTCGCCTTCCGGAGGCGCGCCTAGCTAGACGGGCTCGCGCTTGCACAGAAGCGTATGCGGCCTGGGTGAACACCAAGCGCCGCGTTAAATCGCCTTAGCGCTGCGCGACAAATTCGTGCTTGGCCTTCAGCTTATCGATCGCCGCGTACATCTCGGCCAATTGTCCCATCAGTTGACTGATCTTCGCATCCTGGGCCGCAGAGTGCCGATCCTGAGCCGCGATCCTCTCTTGTTGTTGCTGCTTTAGGTCACGGATCTCCGCAGCCTGCTGCTGAACCTCATTGAGCAGCATCGGCGCAAGCTCGTCATAGCGCACTCCGTCGATACGGCCCTTATCGTCCCGGATCACGAGTTCCGGATACACGTTCGCGACTTCCTCAGCGATGAGACCATACTGCAGAGCGCCCGTCGGATCGGTCTTCAGGTGAAACGTAACGGGCCGCAACCGCTGTAGCTTCTCGGTGTTCGAGCCCATGGACGCGATGGCGGTTTTGAAGCGCTCTGAGGAGGTCACTACGCCGAGCTGACCGGTGGACGAGATAAAGACAGGGCTGCCCGTCACCGGGGTGCCGTAGATCCCGGCAATGTAGGTCCTGGTTTGGGCAGCGCCTATGCGTATCGTATTACCCTCGGCCGCCACACCTACGTTACCGATGTCGATGTTGTTGCTGCCCGTTGTCAGGTTGAAGCCGGCCTGATACCCCATAGCAAGGTTGCGGTAGCCGGTCGTATTGGACGCCAGCGCGCCATGTCCGGCGGCGGTGTTGCCGCCGCCGGTCGTGTTGGCAGTGAGCGCGTATGTCCCAATGCCGGTGTTGGAATTGGCCGTCGTATTAGCGACGAGCACGCTATCCCCGATGGCGACGTTGCCAGCGCCGGTCGTGTTGTTACGGAGTGCATAATATCCGGTTGCGACGTTGCTGTAGCCCGTCGTATTGGCTGCGAGCGCAAAAGAGCCACTTGCGCCGTTGTTGTAACCTGTCGTGTTATAAAGGAGTGCGTAAAATCCGACAGCGGTGTTGTCACTGCCTGTCGTGTTGGAATAGAGTGCACCAAACCCGATGCCAACGTTATCCTTGGCTGTGGTATTGGAATAAAGCGAATAATCTCCGATACCCACGTTGTAACGACCCGTAGTATTCGCGTCAAGCGCAAAACCGCCCACGGCTACATTGTAAATACCGGTTGTGTTGAGGTTGAGCGCATTGCTGCCTATAGCTACGTTGAAATAACCCGTCGTGTTGGCACTAAGGGTGTCAATTCCGATCGATACGTTATCATTGCCCGTCGTGTTGTGGAGAAGCGCACTTGTCCCAATGCCGAGGTTGCCATAACCGGTCGTGTTGACTTCGAGCGCATCAATCCCGAGAGC
>QHXE01000753.1:0-3973 GCA_003222835.1 Acidobacteriota bacterium
CCGGGGGCTGCATAAACGGCACATAGGCCATGGGGTGCTCGGTTTCACGAGCCTGAGTGTAGCGACTGTTCCCGGCAACTCCCACGATCAGAGAATAGCGTTCGAAAATGGACAGGTAGATGCGCCTTGCCGCAGCTTGTGACGGAATTTTGAGAAGGATCACAGTCGTCAGCTCCCCGGAGTACTGAATACGGAAATAATCCACTTGGACGACTAACAGCGATTGTGGAGAGGTCCGCCGCGAATGCTGGCCGATCAAATTGACGAGAACGCCCACTAATCAGATGGCAAGTTGAACGCTTTACTTTTTCCGGAGCTTGTCCTGTGCGAGTTTCTCCGCTGTCACCAATGCATCCGGAGCTCTCACCTTTACATCGGGCTCAATGCCGATCTCTGCCCAATCGTTCGTCGCAAAAGGATTAATCGCTTTCGTTTCAGGGATCCCCATTCCGAAGTGATCGTCAATCCGATGCCAAACTCCTGAGTGCGCACCACCCCCTGTTGTCTCACCCACAAGCGTGGCCCGTTTCAGCATCTTCAAGTCATAGGAGAAGTGCTCTGCAGCGGAGAAGGTCGATCTGGAGGTCAATATGTAAGCAGGCTTGTCTGCCAGGCTGTTTCCTGGAACTGGCGAGCGTGTCCAGGACCGTTCCGTCGTATTTTCCCTGGGGTTGTACATGTACTCGGGATGGTCAAAGAGGTAGGCGGCAATCAACATGACCATCGCTGGCTCGCCCCCACGGTTGTCTCGCAAATCAAAGATGATCGCGTCTGCGCGGTTTAGAGAAGCCATTGCAGCCTTCGCCGTCGACTGGCACACAGAAGGATCAGGAAACGAGTTGAGCTTCAAATATCCGATATTGTGCGGCAGGATCTCGACTTTTTCAAAGGTACAGTTTAGTTGTTTCATGGCCGATCTGTAACGAGCAAGGGCTTCCGGTGTTTGTCCTGCAGGGTGTTCAGGTAAGGGGTTTTGGCTGTAGTCCAGCGTCAGATGCCTGTCCGGGCTCAGGTCCCGCATCTGTCGAGTCAGCAGAGCGGCAAAAGCGTCACCAGCCGTCACGTTGTCATCATCACCGCGCTTCTCGTGGGCCAATAGTGCATCGGCCATCTTCTGTGCATTCTCGCGCTCAACGTAATACTTTCTGAGAATCACGACCGCCGCATCAATCACGCGCCGGCGCTCCACCGCGTCCATCTTGAAGACCTCCGTATCATTCGTTGCCCGGATAGCAGTCTGCCGGTCTGTTTGCGAAGCATCCTGTTGAAAGAACTTGGAATCATTCTGCAACCGACCAGTCGCGGCGATCCCTAGTCCCACATAGTTTCCGACATGGTTGAGAGAAAGCCAGAATGTAGCGAGAGCAAGACACGACAATACGCTTCCGAAAAGCATCGCTCCAGGGCGGGGCGGTCCGACTTCAAGAACGTAAAATACAGGCACGCTGTTCAAACGCTGTGGGGCTGAAGCGCCGAAGGATACGGCTTGGGCATATCCGTACTCTCGTGGGATGGAAATTGCTAAGTCAACTATCAGGTCAAGCCAAAGCCGCAAGCACGGGAAGAATCCTTTTTCGTCGCGGACGCGGTCTCGGAAGAGTTGCAGGGCTTCGGTGCCGTAAGCCTCGCGAAANNNTTTTGGCGCGAGCGACTCGCAATAGATCGGCAAGTCTCTCTGCCTCTGAGCGTGCCAGTTTGCGTCCAGCCGATGTGATCCTGTAATAGCGCCGACGTCCTGGCCCGAGTCTCGTGTCCTCACGCGAGTCAACCTGGTCAATGAGCTCCGCTTCGAGCAGAGTCTGGATGGAACTATAGAGCGTCCCTGGGCCTAGGCGCATGCGGCCGTCGGTCTGGTCCGCAACCTGGCGCATGATAGCGTAGCCATGGAGGTCGTCATCCACCAGCGAGAGGAGGATTTGGAAAGCGGCCGAAGGGAGTGGGTCGAGTTTTCGTTTTGGCATAAAGTAGTATCGATAATCAGTATATCGATGAACGACTATACGCCAAGTGCTACCACCTCTGCAACCCTAATCTGGCTGCATCACGCGCGGCGATGGTGCTGGGCACTCTAGTCTATTTGTTACTGCGGCGTCCGTTTGCCGATGTTGCGGACGCAGCGCCTTGGAAGCACGTTCGCTCGATATTGAAGAGGCTCTTGCTCATCGGATTGGTTTTCCCAGCTCTGCTCGGCTTTGTTTCTGTTTCTTATCAAAGCTGCAACCGGCAAACGTATGCAAAAATCGTTGAGAGTCGGGACTATCTCACAGCGAAGAATCGGGAACAGATTTCTTCGACCTTGTTGTCGATTGTCGTAGCGGTCCTCGTTGGGGATGCTGTCATTCTCCTGCTGACAAAACTCGCGCAAAGAGGGTCCAATTCCCATTAGGTTCTGGAAAACAGCGTTCGCGTCCAGATGGAATCCACCGCGAAAGGCTGCCGGTCAAATGGAGGGTAAGCTGCACCGTTAGAGCCGGTCGGCTCGGCGGGAGACAAAAAATCTACTTTCACTTTATCGCGGATGGAACAGTCGCTGCGCTAGAAAAGAAACGAAAAGCATAACGAGCACAATTGCAATTAGGCTCTTTAGCGCGACGTCCTTTATACGCTTGCGGTTCATGAACAAAGAATAGCAGCATCCTCGACAGGACCCAGCGCCGCAGGGGTTCGCTCCAGTAGTTAATTAGGACTCAGTAACAAAATGGCGACTTCCAAATCTGGTCGTTCGAATCCCGCCAGATGTACTTGCCGGAATGGTCGATGACGCCGTGTTTGCCCTCATATCGTTGTGTCCGGCAGATGCTTGAGTCAACCCCTATCAAGCGGAAGCTCTCAACCTGAGCAACGCCAGCACAGAACGGCATGGCGGCATCATAGATGGGAGGCAGGACAAACCCTCCGGTTTTGTCAATGTATCCCCACTTCCCGCTATCACTGAGTAGGACTGACGAAACCCCTTCAATGAACATATGAGCAATGCGATACTGAAGCGGGACTACCAGGTTGCCACTCTTATCGATATAGCCCCACTTGCCGCCGGAGGTCACCGACGCAAGGCCTTCTGAGAATGGATATGCATCGTCATAGGAGGGCTTCACGATAATCGAGCCAGTGCTGTCCATGAAGCCGACCTTCCCTTCGATGCGGACCGCAACCAATCCCTCAGAAAAGTCGATGCCGCTGGCTCCTTGATGAATCGCGGGCAAGGCAAATGTCCCGTCCCTGCGAATGTATCCGATCTTATGATCGACCTCCACAGCGGCCAGGTCTTCACTAAAATCGAACGCTCCATCGAATTCCGGGGTGATTCTTTCTCCCTTGCGATTGACAAAGAAATATTTGCCTCCCTGGCTCACTCGCGCCATGCCACGCTCGAAATGACCGGCGTAGCTGAACAGTGGAGGGATCACGACATTCCCGGAGACATCCGCATAGCCCCATTTGCCATCCTTCTCCACCGCGCCAATTCCTTCGGAATACTTGCTCATCATTACGGACGTGTGTGGATCATGAACTGGGGAAACGAATTGCCCTTTCGTGTTGATCACTGCGCACCCTTGTAATGTGCATGCTGTAGCGAGGCCGCCGGAAAATGGACCTGCTGACTTGAACTGCGGAGGAATCACAATTCCGGAGGCAGTCAGGTAACCCCAACTATCTCCAACGTTGAAAGGAATCGGGGTGCCACTCTGGCAATCCGGAAAGATCTCGGGCCTTTGCGCGTTGGCAAGCGTCGCAATCATCAATGTGCCTAGGAGCCGCCAGCATTTCATCCCGTGGTTCGTCCTCCCACCAATTGTGTATTGTACTGCTCGCAGTAGAAAACTTCTCGAAATGACACTCAAGCCATCGTTGCGAACACTCCTTTTGCGTCGGAGTTGCAACTGTTGCCAGCAGTAGCGGCGACGCGAGTCCCAAACACCAACGCGACGCGGCGCGGTATATTTCTCCGACTCAGATTAGCCGCAAGAGGTAT
>QHXE01000753.1:3979-6356 GCA_003222835.1 Acidobacteriota bacterium
AAACGCGGTACTCGTCAATGTGGAATCCGACGCGAACCTGTGGACGGGAAGGCATTGTGAGAAGTTTCGCGGTTAGCACCGCTCACGGACAAGCAGGAGGCGGAAATCCAGTGAGTGGTCGGATCTTGGACTGTTCTTCGGTCCCGACAAAAAATATAAACATTCTCATTTTCCCGCCACGAGAGCCGGGGGTCTCTCGCCAAATCATTCCATTCCCGTTTCGATAGTCCGCCGCCAAGTTTCGCTCGGAACCATCCGCCGCGTAGGAAAAGTACTGCCGTTCGGCTGCATCTTCAGGCATCGGAGAGGAAGTTTCCAACACGTTGGAACCGGCAAATCGAAGAATCCTCACTCCATCCTCGACAGGGATCGAGGGAAAACACGCAACATCATACTCAACACGTAACCAACCAATGTAGCCCTCGGGAATCAAAAATTTGGAAACGAGAAGTCTCCGATCGTGCGCCGGTTTCAATTGTATCTCCAGATGAATTTCGGAACCCGGGTCCATACGTAGAACTTGAGATGGAATGGCAGGGTCGGGGTAAACCCAATCCTCATACCCCGGTGCAGAAACTTTCACTTCCATTTCTTTCGTGGACGGAATCAACACCCGAAAGTCCGCCGCTGCCGAAGTACCCATCCATTTGTTGCGGTCCTTCGCCTGCACCAACCAAAAACCAGCGGGTATTGGTTTGCCGGTTGCCGAATCACTGATCGTGCCCGTCAGTATTCCTGCTTTCGGTCCCCAGTGTCCCCGTATCCTTCCTCCTCCTTCTTTGAGGCAACATAATATGTGCCGAATTCCAATTGGTCGATTAGGAAAAGACCGTTTTCGTCGGTTTCGACGTAGCGAATTGCCTTGGCCATTGGGACGCCTTTCAACTCGGCGTGCACCTTTGCGCCGCGAACTGGCTGCCTTCCTTCACCCAGGACCACACCTTGGATCACACCTTCCCCAACTTCCGTCCCTTGGGCAGGAATCAGAAGGGAAACTGCCAACAGTGGCAGCCAGAGTCTCCGCAAACTGTCCATCCCTTTCCCCCTGCGATTAGCACAGTGAAATAGTTTGGACGAACTGATCGTGCTCATGATACCGCCACGGAAAACTGACTTCGAACAATTTAGGAGGTTCTTCGCCCAAGTGCCTTCTCATGGAAGTCACTGAGTTCAAGCATCTCGTACGCCAGCAGCATTTCTACTAGTTGACAGGCTTAGAATGCTTCATAACAATCTGCAAACGACTTTGGGGGTGGACGTGGACCGATTGGAAGCACATCGACACTTCTACGCAGACTTGGTCACCACGAGCGCAGGGGCAGCGAAGAATGAACGGCTCAAAGAGGCGTTTGCATCAACACCGAGGGAGTTCTTTGTCGGCCCCGGTCCATGGAAAGTATTTGCCGGGGGCAATTACGTCGAGACTCCTAGCGACGACCCTGCATTCCTGTATCAAGACGTCGTCGTGGCTCTTGCGCCCGAACGCCGAATCAACAACGGCCAGCCTGTTCTTCACGCAATTAATCTTGCGGCGCTCAATGTGAAGCAAGGGGAGAAGGTCCTTCATGTCGGGGCCGGGACCGGATATTACACGGCAGTGCTGGCGAGGCTTACAGGCGCGATGGGGACAGTTGTGGCATACGAGATTGAACATGACCTAGCGCAGAACGCTATCCAGAACCTCGGCGATTTTTCAAATGTCACTGTGCAGGAACGCTCGGGTTCAGAAGCACCGTTGCCCGGTTGTGATGCGATTTATGTGAATGCCGGGGCGACAGCGCCCTTGAGCGTTTGGCTAGACGCTCTGCAATTGAATGGCCGCCTGCTATTTCCCCTTACTCCGGCTGACGGCCCCGGAGGAATGCCCGGCATGGGAGACATGCTTCTTGTGACCCGCAGTGACACCAACCGCTTTGATGCGCTATTCGTCTGCCCCTCAATGTGGGTCCCGTGCATGGGAGCACGTGATGAGGAGACTGGACAGAAATTGTCTGTCGCATTCAAGCGTGGCGATTTCCGAAACGTGCGGTCGCTACGGCGCAATTCAGAACCTGATAACACCTGCTGGTGCGCAGGCAATGGCTGGTGGCTTTCTATACACGGCGTCATAAGTAATTGCGTATCTGGGTGATCTGTGGTTTCCTGGGAGAATGAAACCACTCACCGTTGCAGATTCGGAAACCATCATTCTGGCATTGCAAGATGAAATTCGACGAAGTGAAGAATCGCGTTATGACCATCGGCTGCACGGTCTACTGCTGGTGGCCCACGGTAGGACCTGTCCAGAGGTGGCGGCATTGTTAGGCGATGCGCCGAGAACTGTCGAGTATTGGATTCGCGGGTTCGAAGAGCGGGGTCTTGCTGCCTTGCGTGAGGG
>QHXE01000606.1 GCA_003222835.1 Acidobacteriota bacterium
CTCTACCCGAATCCCGCTGCCAAACACATCTCGCCCATCATCAATAAAAATCTTCGTCGGCCGGTCCGGTGGCGCGTTAAACGGTATCTCCATTTCGATTCGCCCTGTTGTCCCCAGGAATTGCATCCGTTGATACGGCACCATCTGCGTGCTGCACGTGAACACCGCTTGCCCCGACGGAAATTCCAATATCGCCGAAGTCAGCCGGTCCGTCCTGAAATCCGGATCCCGCTCAATCAATCCCAGCACGCTCACCGGCTCCGCGCCAAAAATAAAACGCGAAGTCGTAATCGGGTAGCACCCGATGTCCATCAGCGCGCCTCCACCCCATTCCACTTTGTTTCGCACGTTCTCCTGATCGCGGTTGAAGTAGCTGAACGCGCCTACGATCGCCCGCAAGTCTCCAATCACCCCTTTACGAATCAGTTCGCGCGTCCTCAGCCATTGCGGGTGCGTCTTCACCATGAAAGCCTCGCCGATTTTCACCCCGCGCCGGTCTCGCACTTCCAGCAGCGTTCTCGCCTCCGCTACGGACAAGCTTATCGGCTTCTCGCACAGCACATGTTTCCCGGCCTCCGCCGCTTGGATGGACCACGGCACGTGCAAGTGATTTGGCAACGGGTTGTAGACTGCTTCAATCTCCTCATCCGCCAGAAGCTCTTCGTATGACCCGTACGCTTTCGCTATGCCCAGCTTTTTCGCCGCGTCTTTCGCTTTCTTCAAATCCCGCGAAGCAATCGCCGCAATTTCGCTCGACTCTCCTTTCTGCATCCCCGGAATTACTTTCTTTGTGGCAATCGACGCCGCCCCCAGCACGCCCCACTTCACCTTCCCCAGATTCGCCACTTTTCCCTCCGCCTCAATGCCACTTCTATCACGCCGGGCTGCCCTATCCAACTCTTCCTACGCGCTGGTTTGGCTGTTATCATCGCGCCTGAGGCTTGCGCCGAGCGCGGGCCCGCGCGACCGTACTCTTAAAGGAGGATAGTTCGTATGCGCAAAGGAATCACCATCCTGTTGTTCGGGATGCTCGCTCTGGGCGCGCCGCCGGCCGCCAACCGGCTGTGGGGGCAAGCGGAGAAGAAAGACGCCATGCCCGATCCCGCAGTCAAGGTCGGAGACATGGCGCCGGATTTTACGCTGATGGACACGCACCGCAACCAAGTGTCCCTGCATGACTTCCGAGGCAAGAAAAACGTGGCCCTGGCATTTTACATTTTCGCCTTCACCGGTGGTTGAACCAAGCAAATGCAGAACTTCCAGCAGAACCTGGCAAAGCTGGAAGCTGCAGACACCCAGGTCTTGGGTGTTAGCATGGACAGCGCCTTCAGCAACGCGGCATGGGCCGAAAAAATCGGCGTCACTTTCCCCCTGCTAAGCGACTGGGGCGGCGACGTCACCAAGCAGTACGGCCTTTACAATCCAAAATACAAAGCAGCTCGCCGCGTCAACTATCTCATCGACAAGAGCGGTAAAGTCGTCGAAATGCAGATCGACAGCGACGCCGTCGACCCAACCAAAATCGTCACCCTCTGCGAGCGCCGCAAGACCAAAGAATAGTCTACCCGTGGGAATCGCGCACACTGAGTTGCGTGCCTTGCTGATTGCAGGCCTTCTTCTGGCCGTCTTGCGGCCTGACCATCCTGCCATTGAGGTTGGCGAGGATCGGTTGCTCAGTGTCGACGGCCCCGCTAAGCCGCTTTGGGAATCGCATTTGAGTGCGGACCCCAGCAACCCGAATCACCTGCTTGTCGGTGTGATCCAATTCGATTCTCCGAATGGAAACGACCGCA
Organism: Acidobacteriota bacterium; assembly: GCA_003222835.1. Next base: position 1,794 of record QHXE01000606.1, read on the forward strand.
CATGTGTTGCTTGGACATCGTTTGACGGCGGCCAGCATTGGATTCGGCGCTCTCTTCCTGTCCAGTGCTGGGGTGATCCGTGGGGAGACATATTGCAGGATGGCTCAGCGATCATGGTGATGCTGGGCCACATGGAGGGCCAGGAAGATAACGCTTTCTTGTTTCGATCGCCTGACGGGGGGCGTACTTGGCCCGATACCCCGTTGGGGCTTGGGGCTCACCGCGATCACCCAATGGTTATTGCCCAGGGCAATCAGGTCTACGTCGTGTCAGCGCAAGGTGTGCGGAATAGCGCAAATCAACACAGAAGTACTGTCTCCGTTGTCCAATCGCAAGATGGCGGAAAGACTTTCAGTCGACCTACACGGGTGATCGCGAGCAACGCCGGCTACGAAGCAACAGGACCGGCGCTTCTCAGTGATGGTACGTTCGTTGTTGGCTTTCACGATCACCATCGTCAGGGCAGCGACAAATGGCTCGTTAGGCCCCGTTCATGGATGCTTCGGTCGGCCGATCAAGGGCGAAGCCTTTCCGAGCCACTCCTGATCTCTGAATCGTGCGAGTCACGTGGGGGGTGGCCGTCGATGGCGGTGGATGGCAAGGATCGCCTTTTCTGGCTCTGCATCGCTGAGAAGTTCAACGGGGTTCTCGTTCAACGTTCGGATGACCGAGGCGAGTCGTGGTCGGAACCCCTGCGCCTGAATCGCAGCGAAACCGCGCGTACGTTCACGCCGAGCATCACTGTCAATAAGGACGATGTCATCGGTGTGAGCTGGTATGAGATTCACGATAAGAATTGTTTCGATGTCTATTTCACGGCTTCACTTGATGCCGGGAAAACGTTTCTGCCAGAGGTTCGAGTGTCGAGCGCGACCTCCTGTCCCGACACACCTCAAAATAGAGGAGTCTTCTCAGACGGACTCTTTCATGTCGTTTGGTCCGATGCCCGCTCGGGCATTTACCAACTCCGGACCGCAACGGTCAGCGTGAAGCATTAACTCCACGTCAGTCGGTATGCGCTCCTGAGCAACCGCCTAACAAGCTTCCCCAAACCGATAGTTGCCCCTCGGCGCGTGGCAAACGCTAAATACTTAGAACTCAGGGGCGTTTCCCTCCTGGCAAGACGCTCTCGAACTCATATTTCCCCGATCCCACTTCCACGACTACATCATCGCTCACCTGCCGCGCTCCCGAAAGATCCGCGCGCCCCGTCAACGGCTTCCCTCCCTCGCTCACCCCTTCGAGCTTCGCCTTTGGCAGCCGTACCGTCGCCGTCGTATTCGCCGGGACTTCCACATGCAACACTGTCTTTCCATCACCGAGTTTCCAGCCCGACTCCACGTGTCCATACAGGGTCTCCACCGACGCCTTTGCATACGTCAATCCGCCACCCGGCCTGGGTTGGATCAAGAGGTGCTTGTATCCTGGCTGCTTCTCATCGATCTCAATCCCCGCCACCACGCGGTACATCCATTCGCCAATCGCTCCGTACGCATAATGATTAAACGAATTCATCGAGGGATTCTGAAAGCTGCCGTCGGGCTTTGTCCCATCCCATCTTTCCCAGATGGTTGTCGCGCCTTTGGTCACCGGATACAGCCACGAGGGGTATTCCTTCCGGTTGAGGAGCAGGTAAGCCTCATCCAAATAGCCGTAATCGCTCAGTGCCTGGCACAGCACTGGCGTCCCAAGAAATCCAGTGGTCAAATGGCCGAATTTTCGCACATCCGCCGCCAGTCGCGCCGCCGCCTCCGGTCTCATGGTTTCAGGCAGCAGTTCGAACGCGAGCGCCAGCGCGTATGCCGTCTGCGTGTTCGAGGAGAGCCTTCCTTTGGACGTCACGAACTCTTCCTGGAACGCGCTCTTGATTTTTTCTTCCAGGCTTTCGTATTCCGCGGCGTCTTCTGTTTTCCCCAGCGCTTTTGCCGTTTTTGCCAGCAGGGCGGTCGAGCGCGCAAAATAGGCGGTCTGAATCAGGTCCTTGTCCGTGGTCGCTCCCGGATAATCCGCCCTGGTCGTTGCGAATGCCAGCCAATCCCCAAAGCTGGATCCGCTTTTCCAGAGGTAGCTTTCCCCGGCCTGGCGTCGCATGTACTCCACCCAAGCCTTCATGCTTGGATACTGTTCCTCCAGAATTCGCTTATCCCCAAACGCTTGGTACACCGTCCACGGCAGCACGACCGCCACGTCCGCCCAACCCGCTGACGCCGCTTCCCCTTTCCGCGTCTCGTGGGATAGCACATTGGGGATCGCAAACGGCACCGCTCCATCATCCTCCTGGTCCAGCGCCACGTCCTTCAGCCACTTGGTATAAAACCCCGCGGTATCGTGATTGAACGATGCCGTCCCCGCAAACACTTGCGCGTCCCCCGTCCATCCTAGCCGTTCGTCGCGCTGCGGGCAGTCCGTCGGCACGTCTACAAAGTTGCCTTTCTGGCCCCAAAGAATGTTGTGCTGCAATTGATTCAGCAGCGAGCTGGAGCTTTCAAAATTTCCCGTCCTGGCCATCGCGGAATGCACCACCACTCCGGTAAAGTCCTCCGGCTTCACTTCGCCGGGCCAGCCGCTCACGGCCACGTAACGGAACCCCTGAAACGTGAAATGCGGCTGATAAATCTCCGGCCCTTGCCCTTTGGTCGTGAAGCGAATCTTTTCCTGCGCCGAACGCAGATTCTCTGTATAGAAATTCCCGGCACCGTCCAGCACCTCCGCATGCCGCAAAGTAATCGTCGTCCCCGCGGGCGCATTCACGCGGAACTTCACCCAGCCCACCATGTTCTGCCCCATGTCGATGACCGTGTCGCCTGCTGGTGTCTTCAGTATTTTCGCTGGCTGGATCTCTTCGATCTCCTTTACCGCGGGCCCTGCCTGCGCCACCACTTTGGCCTTCGGCGCGTCTATCACCGTTACGCTTTTCCATTCCTTATCGTCGTATCCGGCTTCCTTCCATCCCGTTTTCTCCAGCCGCGCGTCGTACACTTCTCCGTTGTAAATGTCAGACTCCAATATCGCTCCAGTCGACGCTTTCCACTTCTCGTCGGTTCCCACAATCTCCTGCGTCCCATCGGTGTACCGAATCACCAGTTGCGCCAGCAGCGCTAGCTTTTTGCCGTAGCTGTTTCTCTTGCCACCCCAGGCAATCCTTCCGCGGAACCATCCATCCCCCAGCATGGCTCCCAAGCAGTTCGTCCCGTTCTTCAACACGCCGGTCACGTCGTAGGTCTGGTATTGGTAACGAAAATCGTACGACGTCCATCCTGGCGTGAAATATTCATCACCAACGCGGTTCCCGTTCAGTTCCATTTCGTAAAGCCCCATGGCCGTGGCGTAAAGGCGCGCCCGCTCCACTTTCTTTTTCACCGAGAACTCTCTCCGCAGCATCGGCGCCGGATTCGATTTCGCCTCATCCTCCTCCAGGTTCGGCGTAATCCATTTCGCTTTCCAATCCACCGGATCCAACAGTCCCATCTCCCAGTGCGCGGTCTTGCTCCAAGCCGTCAAATGCCCGTGGTTGTCCGCAACGCGCACCTGCCAGTAATAAACCTTCCCGCTTTCGAGCGCGGGCCCTCCGTATTCCACTTGGATGGATGCATCCGACGTCTGCTTTCCGCTTCCCCAAATCGGCTTGCCCTTCGCCAAGTCTGCCTCCGACGCGGCTACCCGCACTTCGTAACTGCTTTGCGCCACTCCCCGTTCCGAACTCTCCAGTTGCCAGCTCAGCCGCGGTTTCCGCACGTCGATCCCTGCCGGATCCACTTTGTACTCGCACCGCAAGTTCTTCACCGCAAGTGGCGTCTCCGCGCGTCCTGCTCCGGCGCTAGCCAGCACTACTGCAATTACCCAAGCCGCAGTGATCGGTTTCCAGTTCATCCCAGCCTCCTCTGAGGCCGCCATCCTACATCTTCTTCGTTCCTTAGCAATCGCCAAACTGTTCAAAATCCTTTATCTACAACACTTACGAATCTCCACCGCAAGTGCTGCAAACAAAAGACTTACCGTTTGTCTAAAGTCTTTAGATGCAACACTTACAAAAACATGGGGGGTGGGGTACCCTTCCCATTCCGGAACTTGCCCCTCTCTCACCAATCCGGCCAACACCGGCCACTCGTCGTTTTCACGGGACACCGGTCACGAGTCGCGGATCATGCCTGTTTTCAAAGCTCGTACATTTGCCTCTCCCAGCAGGAGTGCTAGAATCCGAATGGAAACTCCATGACTCCTAAAACGCTCTATCAAAAAATCTGGGACTCCCACGTCGTTCACGAGCAACCCGGCCAGCCCGCCATCATCTATATTGACCGCCACCTCATCCATGAAGGCACTTCGCCCCAGGCTTTCGCCGGACTTCTCGCCGAAGGCCGCAAAGTCCGCCGCCCCGATCTCACCTTTGCCGTGATGGACCATTCCGTCTCCACCACGGACCGCACGCTGCCCATTCTCGATAACGACGCCAAGCTCCAGTTCGATGCGCTGGAGAAAAACTGCCGCGAATCCGGCGTCCGCCTCTTTGACATGAACAGCAAGAATCAGGGCATCGTGCACATCATCGGCCCGGAACTGGGCATCACGCAGCCCGGCCAAACCATTGTTTGCGGCGACAGCCACACTTCCACGCACGGCGCTTTCGGCACTCTGGCCTTCGGCATTGGCACCAGCGAAGTTGAGCACGTTCTCGCGACACAGTGCCTCGTGCAGTCGCGCTCGAAGACGCTGCACATTCTCGTCAATGGAAAGCGCCCCAAAGGCGTCACCGCAAAAGATTTGATTCTCGCCATCATCGGAAAAATTGGCATTGGCGGTGGCAACGGTCACGTCGCCGAATACGGCGGCGAAGCCATCCGTGCCCTTTCGATGGACGGACGCATGACTGTCTGCAACATGAGCATCGAAGGCGGAGCGCGCGCCGGCATGATCGCGCCGGATGAAACCACGTTCGCTTATCTCGAAAGCCGTCCCTTTGTTCCGCGCGGCAAAGCGTTTCAGGAAGCCGTCGAGCGCTGGAGAACACTGCGGAGCGACGACGGCGCAAAGTTTGATATGACCATAGAGCTGCACGCCGAGCAGATCGCACCGCAAGTTACCTGGGGCACGAATCCCGGCATGGTTACCAGCGTCACCGCGCGCGTCCCCGATCCGCACGATTTCAAGGATCTCAACGATCAGAAGGCCACGGAAAGCGCGCTGAAATACATGGGCCTCAAATCCGGCACGCCCATCGTGGATATTCCCGTGGACCGCGTGTTCATCGGCTCGTGCACCAATTCTCGCCTCGATGATCTGCGCGCCGCCGCGCATTTTGTCGCCGGAAAGCACGTGGCAAAAAACATCAAGCAGGCGCTGATTGTCCCCGGCTCCCGTGGCATCAAATCGCAAGCCGAAAAAGAAGGCCTCGACAAAATCTTCCGCGACGCCGGCTTTGAGTGGCGCGATGCCGGCTGCAGCATGTGTATCGGCATGAACGCCGACGTCCTGCCGCCGCACGAGCGCAGCGCCAGCACGTCGAACCGCAATTTTGAGGGCCGCCAGGGCAAAGACAGCCGCACGCACCTGGTCAGCCCGGTTATGGCCGCCGCCGCCGCAATTGCGGGTCATTTCGTGGATGTACGTTCACTCGATGGCGTCGCACCAGTGGAGTAACGCTATGCGTATCGCTCTCCTATCCGTCATGTTCATCACAGCAGTCATCTGGGTGGTTTTGGAGGTCCGACACAGCAATCGATTTGGCATAGATAGAGGCCCAATGCCGTCGCGCACTCGCAATTTGCTTATGTTGATCTCTTTCATCGCGGGCGCTGCGCTGACGTTCTGGGAAACACAACACGGAAACACCCTGTTCTACCAGTGAATCGGAGGACCTAGAACAAATGCAACCTTTCAGTACGCACACCGGTATGGTGATGCCGCTTGACCGCGTCAACGTCGACACCGATCAGATGGTGCCGAAACAATTTCTGAAGGCGCTGACGCGCGAAGGATTTGGCCGGATACTTTTTTACGATTGGCGCTACCTTCCTGGCGAAAAACCGAATCCGGAATTTGTGCTGAATTTTCCGCGCTACAAAGGCGCTTCTGTTTTGCTCGCGCGCGCCAATTTCGGCTGCGGCTCCAGCCGCGAGCACGCACCCTGGGGCGTGAAAGACTACGGCTTTCGCGTGGTCATCGCGCCGAGCTACGCGGACATTTTCTACAACAATTGTTTTAAGAACGGCATCCTTCCCGCAACATTGTCCGAAAATGAAATCGAAGAACTCTTCAAGCGCACGGAAAAAGAAGAAGGCTATTCGCTCACGGTCAATCTGCCGAACCAAACCATCGCGGACAAGCACGGCCTCATGTTCAAGTTTGAAATCGCGCCGTCGCGCAAAGAAGTCTTGTTGAAAGGCCTCGACGACATCGGCACGACGCTGCAGCACGCCGCCGAAATTGACGCGTACGAAAAAGCCCACGCCGCCACCGCCACCATGTACGACCCCGTCGACGTAAAGTACTACTCGAACGGTCGCTGAGCAGTTTTTGCACAACCTGCTCAGTGTCCCTGAAGTCCGGACCCGAATGCAGCGAGGGGCATGTCGAAAACAAGAACGGGGAAGGCCGGATGGCCTTCCCCGTTCGAATGCGACGGTTCGTTCGAACCGCCGCGGATGAACTACGTGGCAAGCGGCTAGCCGCTTACCAATCGATGGTTATGCCGAACTGCAGCCGGCGGGCATTATTGCCCTGAACGTTTCCATTCAAGTTTCCACAATCCGACGACCCTATCACGCCCCAGCTGGACGGGGCGCCGGCGTTGAAGCAGGGCTCATTCGGCTGCATGTGATTGAGCACATTGGTGGAATCAAAGTGCAAAGAACTGCTGAACCGCTCAGTGACCCTGATTCTCTTGCTGAGGCCCAAGTCCAGGTTCCAGAACGGAAAGCCGCGGATCGGAAAGGCTCCAGCTTGTCCATCCAAACCGAGGAGGGGGTTGCGGACTAGGTCGCTGAATGTCCCGCCGTTGGCTGGGCAGGTGGCCAGGACTGCTGCCTGGCTCAAAATGTTTTGGCCTGCTCCGGAGGTGCCGCAGTCGGTGCCGTTCACGGAGCCTCCAGTCACGTTCTGATGGCGGGTAGCGGTGTAACTGAAGTTCCCCACCATATTCTCGTTGGCTCCTACGTAGGCGGTGTTGCATTCGCCCAAGCTTCCGCAGTTGCCGTTTGCCGTTTGGAGCTGGACCGGGAAGCCACTACCGTAAACGAATAGCGGCGAGATATTCCAGCCACCTAGCACGCGGCCGAGCACCCCCTTTTGGCTCGAGAAGAACGGAGGGGCATAGTTGAAGAAGAGGTTGAAGTTGAATTTTTCGTCGTAGCTCTGCGGACCATACTGGGCATGCAAGTTCCAGGGATCGATGGTGGCAAAGGAGCTGGTGGCCTGGACAACGTTTCCTGTGCCGAGGGCCTTGGACATGGTGAAGTTGGTCTTCATGGTCAGGCCATGCCATTCCGTGAGAGTCAACTGCAGGAAGCCGGCGTTGTAGTTGCCATAGCCGTTGCTCACGGTGGTGATGACGGATGGCGCTTGACCATTGGCTCCGAAGGAGCTGTTGATGGGATCGCTTGTAAAGGTCCGGCCGAAGGTGAAGGAGCCGGCATTGGAGACGCCGGCCCAGGCATCGAACGGGTCAGAGACGCCCATGTTGCCAACATTGTTCGTGACAAAGGCTGTGGTGCAATTGGCGAAACCCCCGCAATAGCCTGGCTTGAGTGCGGCTTCAAAGAAGGGCTGCTTGGGGATGCTGCTCAGGTCAGTTCCGTAGTTGGTCGCAACCATCACGTTTTTCCAGGCATTGGCGAAGCTCTGCCCGTTCAGGGTCAACATGTAGGGAACTGCGGTCAGGCTGTAATATTCAATTTCATTGGAAATTTTGCGGCCGATATAGCCGGCCTCGGCCAGGATTTTCGGACCGAACTGGTGCTGGATGGTAAAAGTGAATTCATCTGACCTGTTCGGCTTGAAATTCGCGTCGACGGTTTCGCCCGCCCCAGTGGCGACGTCGTTGACACCGGGATACCACGGCTGTGGCAGGTTCGTACTCGGCGCGGGCAGCGGCGCAGTTGTTCCGTCCACACCGACTCGGAAAGTGGTATTTGGGTTGCCTCCGCAGCCGCCCGTGATGCGGTTGGGACCGCCGCAGGTGTCGGGTTGCAACAAACCCGGAGTGAGCAGCGGAACCAGGAGGGGGTTGACCCCGTTGATCCGGCCAAAGATGCGAGCGTAGCCGCCGCGAACCACGGTATCCTTCGTGAAGTTCCAGGCGATTCCGACGCGGGGGCTGATTCCGCCGTAGAACGGGTCATAGGGATACTTGGTGTGGTTTACGACGTTGCGGACCGATGCAAAGCCAACGTTTGGCGCATAGGCGATGCCGTCAAGCGCAAGCTCCTTTTCCTTCTGAAAGAAGTCTTCGGCGCGGAAAATGTGGCCCGATGAGTCCACCATAACCGACTGGACGCCACCCGTGGTCTCGTAGGGGGGCATTTCCAGAGTGTAGCCAATGCCGTAGTTCAAGGTGAACTTCGGCCTCATTCGCCAACTGTCCGTCCAGTAGAGGCTGTATGTGGGCAGGATGCTGTGGCCCGTTATTGGTGGCGACGACATACAGCCGGACGTAGCGGCGATGCCGGAGATGGCACACGACGTGATGGGGTTGAGGGGTAAGCCAGTGGAAACCGACCCCAACCCGCGCGAGAAAAGACCCTGGCTCGAATCCACCATGCCCAGAACCATCGAGTAGAGGTTCCCATATTTGTTCGCAGAGGTGATGCCGGCAGGGACATAGCATGTAGCCGCCGTCTCGCACATTTTAATGCCGAGTGAGTCGAGGCCCACGCCATTGCCTTCTCCGATCAGATACTGCTCATAGGTGTTGATGGAACCGCCGTTGTCGTTCCGCTTGTGGGTGTCAACGTTGCGCTGGTAGCTGCCGCCGAACTGGAAATAGTGGCCGCCTCTCAACCAAGAGACGTCGTCGCGATACATGGTGTCATGGCCGTTCCAATAGCGCGTGCGAACGCTCTGGTTGTTGGTGTTGTAGGGAATAAACACGTTGTTGGAGTTTTCGCCGCCGATTTCCAAGGCTGCCGGGTATCCGGCAACGTTGGGCACGCCGCTGGGAGAACCATAGGCCCACCAGTTCCGGGTAAAGCTAAAGTGGAAGTCGTTGGTGAGGCCGGGCCGAATGTCTTTGGTCAAGCCAGCGGTGTACAACCAAGTATTCTGAGGCTTACTGCGGATTGCCGCGTACTGGCCGTTGGTGTCGCCGGGGAAGAATCCGCCCACATCCCATTGGTTGTTCACAGTGTTGGTCAACTTGTAGTAGTGGTAGGTGCCATTGAAGTGCCAACCTTTGGTAGTTGCCGGATTGCGGAGTGGCGATGGAACCTGTATACCCGCAATAGTTTAAACCGTCGCCCTTGGTGCAGTCGTTGGGCGTAGGCAGGTAGGTGCTCCACAGAGTGCTAATCACGGGATTAAGACCCAAGCCACGCGGGTCACAGCCCCCTGTTCCTGTGCATGGAATGACGGTGCCTTGGGGTATCGTCCCGCCAGCGCATCCCTTACTACTGACGCACGTCGCGGCATTCGCGGCGTAGCTCGTGGATGTTCCCGGCATGGTGGTGGCCGTGGGGTTTAGGTTGATGACCTCCCCATTGAGTTGCAGTAGGCCCGCACGCATCGCCGCAGTTGGCATGGTTCTCGTGAAGGTTGAAGCCTGCGGGAAACGGAAGCCCTCGTACAGACCGAATATAAACCAGTCTCCGCCCAAAAATTTCGAATGGGGGATTTTTCCGCCAGCATCTGCCCCAAAGCGGCTGAAATGCGAGCTAACCAACGGGAACGGGGCCCACTGGCCCGCGGCGTTCTTGTGGTTATTGTTGTCCCACGAGTTGGACCCGCCAAAAGTAGTATCCTGGTAATAGTCGTAAACACCACCGTGCAAGGTGTTGGTGCCGCGCTTCGTCACGATCTCTACCTGGCTGCCGGCGCCACCGGTGAAGTCTGCAGTCTGGTTTGCCGTCGAAACCTTGAACTCCTCCACGCTGGCGACAGGGAGGGGAATGACCGCCGATGGTGTCTGGTTGAAGCCAGCGCTGTGCATGGCGCCTGTGCCTCCGGCGGTTTCCCCACCAAAGCCTGCGATATAAGTGTTGTTGTCTCCGCTCATATCGTCGGTAGCAAAGCCGCCATCCACCAGGAACGAGTTTTGGTCAGAAGCGGCCCCGCCGACGTTGCCATTAATGTTCTGCCCAGGCTGAAGGACGGCCAGGGTCGATGCGTCGCGGCTGGTATTCGGCAGGTTATTGAGGGTGGCGCCGCTGAGGGTCGCGCCAACAGTCGCGCTCATGGTTTGCAACTCGGCTCCCGCCGAATAGGTCACCTCGACGGTCTGCGAAACTGAGCCGACCTCAAGCACAGCGTTT
>QHXE01000607.1 GCA_003222835.1 Acidobacteriota bacterium
CGATGGGTCTCGGCATCAAGGCTCTTAACTACTCCGCGAGCGAAGCGTTCGCGGAAGCTGAATTAGCAAAGGCCGCAGAAATCGAGGTCGCTTTGACGCCGGCGGTGATCGAGGGCGAAGGTGACTTCGCAGGTTTAACCGGCGCCGTGCCCGGTCTGTTCCCCATTCCCACAAGGAAGCGTCCGAAAGATGAATTGAAGAAAGGTGGCACTGCTGCTGCGGCCAGCTCAATCGCGTTTGCTCTAATTTTCAACGTGCTGCTTTTTGTCGCCGCGCCATTGCTGTTGACCAACGCCTTGTTCGTTGCAGCGGGATGGACGCCTTCAGCAGCCGTCAGAACCTCGAGCGGTAGCGACCGGGTAAGTAATGCGGGCAACGATACCAACGCACAGCAGGCGGGGACGCCTGCGTACCCGGAACAACCGTGGTATACGCACACGTGGGATTCCGTTCGTGGCTACCTTCATCCGGTGCGACCGACGGTTGGATTCAATTTGATCGACGGACTGATTCGCATGACGTTTTTTCTGATCATGATTTTCAGCTTTTCTTTGCTGAAAGACATTCGACGCGTGTTTGAGTATCACGGCGCGGAACATAAGACGGTGTTCACATGGGAAAAAGGATTGGCGCTGACCGTCGATAATGCTCGACCGCAACCGCGGCAGCATCCGCGCTGTGGCACCAGCTTTCTGATGGTGGTGATGCTGGTTTCGATTTTGCTCTTTTCAGTAATCAAGTTCGATTCGTTGCTTTTCAATTTTCTGGTGCGCATCGCTTTGATTCCCGTGGTCGCGGGCATCTCGTACGAGATCATTCGCCTGTCGGCAAAGAAAGAAAGTGGCGCCTTCTTCAAGTCGATCACGCGGCCCGGAGTCTGGCTCCAGAACATCACGACCAAAGAGCCGGACGATTCGCAATTGGAAGTGGCACTCGAAGCATTAAAAGAGAGTTTGAAATTGGAGCCAAAGCCAACGGAAGCGCAATTGGCGCCGTTGTCGTGAAAGGGCGGATGCTCACCGCTTTAGGTGACAAGCTAAAACTTGAACTCTGAACCTTCGCAATCACGGTTCAGACTTCAACCTTCAGGTTGCTGCCGGCGAATCGAACAAGCGGAAGCTAGCGAAAACTCTGAGAGACAGAGCCATGCTCGACAAACTTGCACAAATCGAAACGCGTTATGAAGAATTGACGCAAGAGCTCTCTTCGCCAGAACTGCTTTCGAATCCTCCCGCCTACGCAAAGGCTGCAAAGCAACATCGGAGCCTCGGCGAAATTGTCGAGAAGTATCGAAATTTGAAGGACATCGAAGCGCAACTCTCGGGCGCGTTCGACCTGCAACAAAACGGCGAAGACGAAGAGATGCGCGAACTGGCGCGCGTCGAAATCGAAGCGTTGCAGGCACGGCGAGAGCAAACCGAAAACGATCTCAAGCTGCTGCTGGTTCCCAGCGACCCGAACGATGAAAAGAACGTGATTCTGGAAATTCGCGCCGGCACCGGCGGTGATGAAGCATCGCTGTTCGCTGCTGATATTCTGCGCATGTACGCGCGCTACGCCGAGCGTCAGCGCTGGAAGATGGAAATTCTCGACGCCTCCGAAACGGGAATCGGCGGCATCAAGGAGGCCGTTGCGTTGATCGAAGGCAACAAAGTTTATTCCAGACTGAAGCACGAATCCGGCGTGCATCGCGTACAGCGCGTTCCCCAAACCGAAGCCAGCGGACGCATTCACACTTCGGCAATCACCGTTGCGGTTTTGCCCGAGGCCGAAGAAGTCGACGTTAAAATCGATCCGAAAGACTTGCGGATCGATACGTTTTGTTCGTCGGGCCCGGGCGGGCAGTCGGTGAACACGACTTACTCAGCAGTACGCATCACGCACCTCCCCACCAACGTCGTCGTTTCGATGCAGGACGAAAAATCGCAAATCAAGAACCGTGAAAAGGCTATGCGTGTCCTGCGCGCCCGTTTGCAGGAAATCGAAGAACAAAAGCAGCACGCAGCCATCGCGAGCGATCGCCGTTCGATGGTCGGCAGCGGCGACCGCTCAGAAAAAATCCGCACCTATAACTTCAAAGAAAACCGCGTCACCGATCATCGCATCGGTCTCACCATTCATCAGCTCGATCAGGTAATGGACGGATCGCTCGATCCATTCATCAACGCACTAACGACTCACTATCAAGCTGAAAAACTGAAGGAAGAAGCCGTAGCAGCTTAGGAAGAATAATATTTCAAGCCTGACTCTCAAGCCTGACAAGCCTCATGCTGACCCCTCAAGCCTAATGCCGATCCAAGCGCCGTCACGCCGTTCTGATCTTCCGATTTATGCAGGCAGGCGCGATCCGTGAGCCCGCGTCCCCTCAACGTCGGCGGTGAGAACTCTCGCTTGCAGCCTCGTCAAGACGATGATCAGAATAAGTGTGATCGAATAAGCGGCAAGACCAACGAGCGAACCTGCGGAAAAGCCGTAGGTCATTGAAATCACCATCGCCAACGATGCGCCAAAAACCGAGGAGCCTCCGTTCACAGCCCAGGCCCACGACACCAGGTTTCTTGCTTCGCGTGAAGCTAACCGCATCCCTGTTGGAAACGGGATACCCATCAAAACGCCCAAAGGCGCGAGCAATCCTGCCGCCGTCAGAATTCGTACCGGCGTCCGAGCGCCCAGCGTCGCGTTCAAAACCGGCTGCAACGAGATCGAATAGGCCGCCAGTAGCGCGCACAGCGCCGCCAGCGAGATCGACAACCTAAATGCGCCGTTCCATTTTGCGGATGCCAGACTCCCGACGCTACTCGATATCAATAGAGTGAACAAAACCACTGAAAGCGAATAGACTGGATATCCAAGAAAAAGATTTAGCCGCTGGATCATTACGATCTCAACGCTAATGAAACCGAGGCCCAAACCCGAGAAATAAAGCGCCCAGGTCAACGATCGCGCGCGGCCGGAGCCCGCATACTGCGGCTTCGTTCTGGATCCGCGATAACTGCCCACGACCATCGGCACGACCAGAAGCAGGACTGTGCAAAATGCGGAAATGATCAGCGATGCGAGCAGGGTTTCCACCCCGAGCGTCAGACTGCCTTCACCGAGCCGAGACTTTGCGACACCGATCCTGTGCGCCAGCCAGGGCGCCAGCGGCACGCGATCGAAGAAGAAGGGCCGATCGTCGTGGACGGCGGAGATGTCGAACGGATAATTCGCCACAAATCGTTCGTAGCCGGGGCTCAGCAGCTCGTGAAACTCGTTTGGATCAATTCCGCGGGAGCGATCGTCGGGCGAATAACTAACCACGAAATTCATTCGATCAGACCACGCCCGCAGTCTAGTCAACTCCTCCGCATTAAAGCCTGACTGCTTGATCAGGATTGTCGACAACGCGCGCCGAGGATCGGGACCGTTGGTGCGAACAACAAAAATATGTTTGGCGGGATCGGCGACGTTTTGGCTCCGCAGCGCTTCGACAGCAAGGGTAACAACGCGAAGCGGCTCGACAGGTGGAGATGGAAACCATCTGGAAAAAGCAATCACGCCGTTAGGAGTCAGATGTTTCAGATGCTCTTCAAAAGCCTCGACCGTGTAAAGATTGTTTTCGGTCAAAGCGTAGGCGCCGGCGGTCGAAGCGGCCCACGTATCAACCAAGCTTGCCTGGATCAGATCATACTGTTCGCTCGCGTTACGCAGGAAGCTGCGGCCTTCGTCGTGCACAATATTCACACCTGGATAGCCGTTGTAGAGTCCCCCGTTGAATGAACGAAATTTCCCCCGCATCAAATCAAGCGTAACCGGATTGATCTCGACGCCCGTAATTGGACCACTGCCAAGCAACAGCGCCGTCAACACGTCACGACCGCCACCGGGCCCGAGAATGAGCACATTGTTGTATCGCCGCATTTGATACGGCGCTGAGGTCACGTCATAACCAAGGAACGAGAGGCGATTCACGTCGCCGTCGAAACCAAGAATGGTAGTCGCCGCGCCGGCGTCATAGCGTAAGTAGAGTTCCGGTGTGCGAAAGTTAGGGTCAAGCGTCGTGCTGAGTCCGGCATGGTGAGGCGGACGAGGGGCCCACATGTCTGCCGGTTGGCCAAGCGTTTCGACTTCCACCCGGGAGAACGAATTCCATTTCGTCGCCAACGTCGGCGGTTGTTGTCTTCCCTTGGCCGCCTTGACGTCGAGAAAATTCCATCGCGCGTTGGCAACAATCGCTAACAAGAAAAGCACGAGGGCAAGGCACGACGCGCGGAAGAGAGGCCGCGAGTCGTCCTTGGCGAAGACGATCGCGGCTCCTGCTCCGGCAACCGAGCCAATCAGCACGGCAGTTGGTGCTCCCAGCAGGTTCGTCAAAGGAATAAACGCGAGGCAGCCGAACGCTGCGCCAAACAAGTCGAAGAAGTACAAACGGTTCGCTCGTTCGGCTCGATGCGCCATCAAGAGAGCAATGACGAGGCCACTCAGAAAGAATGGAATGACGCAGATGAGATAAATAAAGGCCAGTCTAACGAGATTGCCACGCGTAGGGTACAAAGACACGGAAACTCGAAGCGCGACGAATACTGCGACGACGGTTGTCAACGCAAAACAAAGTGAGAGCACGGAGAGTTGGCCCAGCAGCGCGGACTCGCGAAACCGATTGGACCAGAGGTTGGCCGCAAGCCCGCCGGCGGCAAAGCCAAGCATCGCCAGTGACACGACCATGAACGATAAATGGTAGAAAAGCGTCACCGAAAATATTCGCGTGAGCAAAAGTTCCAGGAGCAAGACTGCGAAGCTAACTAGAAAGATGCCCGCATCCAGTCGCGTCGGTTTGTTCAAGCGCATCTGGTCTACTTTGAGAGCGTCTTAATTCTACCTCTCTACCCCATTATTCGGTCAGCTATTCCGCGTTCGTGTCATTGACGTTTAGCTTTTTCGAGCGATGGCCTGATGCAATCAAATCGGCCGTCTTTTCCAGGCGCGCGCACCCCAATCGGCAAGCCGAGAAGCTTGGCAGTATAGACTCGACCAGCCGCAGCTCAAAACTGGCGGAGTCTTGGTAGGAACGGCTGGAAAAATTTGTTCCCGCCGAATGCGCACATCATATGAGCTTTGCGCCCCAGCTCGAATTGCTGCGTGTACGATGAAGACTTCGGCCTTTCAAATCGATTGCATTTCTATTACCTCGTTTTCTCAAGACGCTTCTCAACCTTTGCTCAAGTATTCCTCAAGGCAGTTTTTTTAACCTGCTCACCGCTCCACTGCAGATTCCAGTTTTTTTGAAATACCCGAGGAGGTTCACCATGTTTCGATTTCTACGATTTTTCGCCGGGGCCGTAATTGCCGCAACTCTGCTCGCCGTGCCCTTGATGATTTCGAGCGCGGGCACCAGCAGCAACACTGTTTCAGTTATCGTCGAGTTTCGAGACGATCCGGGAGCGGTCTACGCCGCCAAACTCAAGCGGAGCGGCGCCTTGCCATCAAACGATCAAGTGCAGGCCTATCGCAACAGCCTGACTACGGCGCAAGATCAATTCCTGAATGCTTTGAAGAGCAGCGGCATTAACTTCCAGTTGCAAACGGTTGCCGTGAAGGACCCTGCCGGGAACGTCGCCGGCAATGTGGCGCTGCGCTACACGCTGGTTTACAACGGCGTGACTCTGACGGTTCCTGAAGCCGCAGTGCCGACGATCGCTAACATGAGTGGCGTTAAGAAGGTTCATGCGAATGGCGTTCTTCATCCCGAGCTATTTAAGAGCGTACCCTACATTGGCGCAGCGAAACTCTACGGAAACAATCCAAACGACATGACACCGTTTGCGAACTTCCCCGATGGAAATGAAGGTCAGGGAATCTATGTAGCAGTCATCGATACGGGCATAGATTGGACGCACCCGATGTTTGGTGGGGATGCGACTCCGCCGCGACTCGGGATATCGCCGAACTCTGCTTCGGTTCCAGCCAATCAAAAAGTCGTGTACCAGTTGCCGCTGGCCGACATCATTACTGACGGTTTCGGCCATGGCACGCATGTATCTTCGACGATCGCTGGTTACCTTGCCTCGGCGCCGGGCCCGGATGGTATTCCGGGAACGGCGGATGACATTCCTTTGCACGGCGTCGCGCCGCAAGCAAAGTTGATGTCTTACAAAGTGTGCAGCGATTCGCTCTCGACTGTCGGTTCCGCGACTGGCGCGATCGGCGGATGCTTTACTTCGAACATTGTGATGGCGATCGAAGACGCGGTGTCACCAACCACAGTCGATCTACAGCCGAAGCCAATAGCAAATGTGATCAGCATGAGCCTCGGGGGAGGCGGCGGCCCGGACGAAGCAACTGCGGTCGCTTCCGACAATGCAACCTTGCTCGGCTGCTCGGTGGTAGCGGCCGCCGGCAACTCTGGACCGAACGAAGGAACACTGGGCTCTCCGGCGGCAGGCCGGCGCGTAATTGCAGTCGCTGCCTCGAACGATCCGGGCACGGGCAACAACACAATCGATGTGACGGACGGCAGCGCTGCGGGCATGAATGCTTTCCCACTTGGAGGATCAGCCGCAGTCACCACCGACATCACAAAGAATTATGTGTTCTGCGGACTTGGTGAGAAGCCGACCGACTTTCCTGCGGCTGTCTCAGGCAACATCGCGCTGATTCAACGCGGTAGCACCGTTTCAACGCCGGCTGGTTTTCCAGTTAGCGCCGGAACAGGTTTGTTCGCGGTCAAGGCAAGCAACGCGGCGGCTGCCGGCGCCGTTGCAGCCGTCATTTACAACAACGTCGATGGCGAGATTACCGCCGTAACAGCTTATAAAACCGTCATACCAGCTCTCGGCTTCTCGAAAGCGAATGGCGAATTCTTAAGGTCGATCATTGGTTCAAACCCCACGGGCCTTTCGGCGAAGCAAATTCGCATCAACAAAGCGACGATATTCACTCCGGCGATGGCTAGCTTCAGCTCGCGCGGGCCCGTGCAGGGATCGGGGCAGGTCAAGCCGGACGTTTCCGCTCCGGGCGTGAACATTTTGGCAGCCGCTCCGCCGGCGAGTGCGTTGGCCGCACTGGCAGCAGGCGCGAACGGAGTTAACTACATCGCCATCAGCGGCACCAGCATGGCGACGCCGCACACTTCAGGTGCGGTCGCGCTGATTCGCAACGCGCATCCGGATTGG
>QHXE01000754.1 GCA_003222835.1 Acidobacteriota bacterium
ACCTCGGCGGCCTTTTTCCTCTCAATTGAATTTCAGCAGTCAGGTTATTACGTCTATCGAATGTACAAGACGGCCCTGGGAGACATCAGTTCACCAACCGTGCCGGTGCCGATTCGCTTCCGCGACTTCATCCGTGACACGGCGGAGGTCGATCGCGACGTGGTTGTGGGGGTGGGTAATTGGCAGGATCAACTCCAAAGCAACAAAGTATCCTTCGCCGTGCGTTTCACACAACGGCTCGATTTCCTCGCCCGCTATCCGAACAGCGCACCGCGCTCGTCGCCGAGCTAACACCGAGTCCGTTGAACCTCGCGCGGCGCGCCGACGTGCTGATGAAGATCACCGAGAACCAACTGCTGCAACAACGCGAATTCAACCGCGCCTTCGTGCTGATGCAGTACATGGGCTACCTACGCCGCAACCCCGACGCCGCCCCCGACTTGAACTTCGCCGGCTTCAACTTCTGGCTCAATAAACTCAATCAATTCAACGGCAACTACGTTAATGCTGAAATGGTTAAGGCGTTCATCAATTCGAATGAATACCGACAACGCTTCGGTCAGTGAGCGTTCACAACCGCCAGCATTAGAGACTGTGTGAAAACTCAGAGAGACACCACCGGCTTCGGCCGCGTGGAGGTTCAACTTGAACCTAATGAATCGCAGAAGGATGGTCACAGATACCATCGGCTTCAGCCGCCGGGAGTTTCAAATCGGACCCGAAACTGAAGCTCCACGCGGCTGAAGCCGGTGGTATCCAAAAGAGAGTTCGTGACTCGGTTAGGCTAAAGTTGAAGAACCATGCGGCTGAAGCCAGTGGTATCCGGCGGTTGATCTCTATCAGAAAGACCAGTAGTTATCAGAGATTAACCGCCCGCTACCGCAGGCGGTTGCGGACTTTGGCAGTGGAAACCCTAAGCCATTGACTCTTTCACTCCCTTGCTGTCTCTTGGATTTCGGAGTGCCGGAAGTCTAAACTTCCCGAAAGCACCAGCGTGGCCCGTTTGCCCCGGGCCGCGCTCAATTAAGAAAGGGTAAATGATAATGCTGCGAAAGAGTCTCCGGTTCAGTCTCACCTTTGTCATCATGGCCGTAGTTGCATTCGCATCCGTGAATGCTAAACCCAAGAAGAAGAGGCGCCCTGAACGCATCTCGAGCCCGCCCACTTTGTCTTTGGCCGCCGACCCGACAGTGGTCAAGGTGTGCGCCGACGAAACGTCACGGATTCGGCTGACTGCTACGGCGCGTTCCGCTGATGGTGGGCCATTGCGTTATAGGTGGACCACGAATGGCGGGAGGCTCAGAGGCGAAGGAGCGAACCCTACTTGGGATCTGACAGGCGTTCAACCCGGCGCCTATCAAGCGGTCGTCGAAGTCGACAACGGACGCGAGCTTGACTGCGTGGCGTTCTCATCGGTATCCGTCGTCGTTACCGATTGCCCAATGCCGCCACCGCCTCCGCCACCACCGCCAGCCTGTCCGACAGTTAACGTCACTTGTCCTGAGGTCGCAACCGAAAATGCTTCGATAACTTTCACCGCGACGATTAGTGGCGGATCACCTGACATTAGGCCAAGTTATAACTGGACTGTTTCCGCGGGTCGCATCGCAAGCGGCCAGGGAACACCGAGCGTCACCGTTGATACTGCGGGCCTGGCGGGCCAGACGATTCGCGCCAGCTTGGACGTGACCGGATATGGCATGCCGTGTCCAGCGAGTTGCGCGGTCTCTATTCCAATTCAAAACAAACCGCGCAAGTTTGACGAGTTTTATGACATCGCGCGAAATGACGAGAAGGCGCGGCTCGATAACTACGCGATTCAATTACAGAGCGAGCCGGGATCGCAAGGGTACGTCATCATCTACCCGGCGCAGAAAGCCGGCCCGAACCAGGCGCAAGCTCGCGCCAAACGCATTTCGGATTACTTGATCAATTCGCGTGGCATCGACGCCAGCCGATTTACGATCACGATGGGTCCGGCACGTGAGGGTTGGTTGTTCGAACTTTGGATCGTGCCTGAAGGAGCGCGGCCACCAACTCCGATGCGTTAATTCTCAGCTATCTCAATGTTGCTCCGTCGGCGCGATCATGAAAGGTCGCGCCGATTTTTTTCCGCTTCGCGTCCCCATGCGTAAGAGAGTCTGTGTCAAAACTAAGCATGCGCGAGTCGAAAAGCATTTTAACGCAGAGGGCGCAGAGTTTTTCGCAAAGGAACGCAGAGAAAGGCTTTCCTTTGCGTACCTTTGCGAATGCCTCAGCGTCCTCTGCGTTTAAGCAAGTCGTTCAGTAAGCTCATGACCGAGTTTTGACGCAGATCCTAAAACGCCTAGGCTAAAGAAAAGCAGAAGTGTGGTTTCTCCAAACCGTCCTAGTTGCGGTCGGTAGGAACTTTCACCT
>QHXE01000755.1 GCA_003222835.1 Acidobacteriota bacterium
CGAGGCAGGAAAGATCAGGTCGATGTAATAGCCCGCCGACAAAATCCCGTTGTAGCCTTTCTTTGCGGCGTCTGCGAGCGATGCCGGTCCACGCCACGAGTGAATCACGGCATCCTTTGGCAGATCCGGATGCAGTATCTCTTCCCAGCCAATCATTTTCTCATGGTGCTTCTGTAAGATTTTCAAAATGCGTTGATTAAAGTAAGCCTGCAAAGCGTGATTGTCTTTGATTCCCTTCTCTTTCATGAAGGCTTGAATTTGCGGATTGCGATCCCACTGCTTGCCTTCATTCTCATCACCGCCAATGTGCATGTAGGCATCAGGAAAAAGCGCGGCCATCTCGCCCAGAAAAGCATCGAGAAACTTGTAGGTTTGCTCGCGGGTCGGATCGAGAGCCGGCTCAAAGATTCCGGCGCCGCGCTCAATTTTATAAGGGCCGGGAGCGCTGCCTAGTTCCGGGTAACCAACCAGCCAACTTGTGCTGTGTCCTGGAATATCAAACTCCGGCATTACCCGAATACTACGATCACGAGCGTAGTCAATGATCTCGCGCACCTGGTCCTGCGTGTAGAAGAGACCATCGGAGCCGAGGGTGTGGAGTCTGGGAAACTTCTTGCTCTCGACACGAAAACCCTGGTCCTCCGTCAAATGCCAGTGAAAGACGTTCAGCTTCACTGCTGCCATCGCATCGAGATTCCGTTTGAGGACTTCCATCGGCTCGTAGTGGCGGCCAACATCGATGAGTAGCCCCCGCCATGGAAAGCGCGGTTGATCTTGAATCCTGATGCCCGGCAAATAATATCCGTCGCGATTGCTCTGGAGCAGTTGCAGGAAGGTCTCCAGGCCGCGTAACGCGCCCACAACCGTCGGCGCCACCAGCCGTGCCTGTTTGTCGGTGACTTCCAAACTGTAGCTTTCGTCTTCATTGAGGGAGGGAACGATGTCGCCTGCCCGTTCACATTGAACCACGAGTGTGGCAGTGCTCTCATCGGCCGCGAGTTCGCCTGGCAAAGTCAGAACGGTTCGTCCCGCAAGCCTCGTGAGCATGCGAGCGATACCGGCGCGCAAACGATCGTCTCTAAAGTTCTTAACTGCAACCTTGAAACTGCCGTTGATGGGCAGACGGCCTGTCTGAATTTTCACTGATGCAGGCGCAGGCATAAGATTCAGTTGGCTAGGCGCGATCGGTCCAGACACCGTGAGCTGTGCTCGTAACGGGAAGGCCAGGCTCAAAGCAAAGGTTACGGCGAGCACTAGGTTGGCATATTTGACAGTCTTCATGAGTAGCAAGTTTTCACTTTCGTTCCAGTCGCTTGAAGTCTCTCAGTGTGAAACAACCCATATTCCAGCACCACCGTTGTTTCGTTGCCGGCCGGATTGTCTAGCGCTCCAGCTTTTCGCCGCCGTTCCTGCCTTTCGAGAACCTAAGCAGGCGCCAGGCCCAAAGACATAAACCTCCGGCAGCGACGGTTATGAGAAGGAAAAATGGGTCCTTGGCAAGATGCGGCCATTCCATGATGATCCGCAAGAGATGCGCCAAGGTGAGCAGCGCAAAGATTACTCCGGTAGTTATGACATATGCTTTCATGGAATCCTCCTCCGGTGAAACGGTGCTCAAGCACCCCAGACTCATCCGCCTGCCCCGGTTTTTTTACTGGCACT
>QHXE01000756.1 GCA_003222835.1 Acidobacteriota bacterium
ATGCAGTCCTCGCCTCAGCCCGACCCTCAACTTCCAGGAGGCACCGAAATTGTGGCTCACACGACGAACGCCATCAGCAGCGGGCTCGAATCTCCGGTTGTGGCTGTTGTGGATCGAGCCGTCCGGTTGGGCGACGCGGTAGTGATTCCTGAGGGCGCTCACGTAATCGGCCACACTGCCGGGGCAGTGAAAGACCGAGTCAACGTGCGATTTACCTCAGTTGTGCTGCCTAATGACCGGGAAATGCCGATTTCCGGGCTTGCCCTAATGAAGGATGGCAGTGCGGGCCTGGTGGGCAAAGTTAAAGGAACAGGGCATCCATTTCGTGCGGGCGCTGCGCGTATCGGAACCGGCGCTGCTGTTGTAGCCACTGAGTTCGCTGGACAGAGCTCGTTTAATCAGCCGTTCTCCCAGGCTGACTATCTTCGGAACCAAATGGCCACCGAGGTGGCGTCTCAGGGCAGTCAGCTTTCCAATCGCTGGCAGCAGCCGACCAGCGTTCCGATTGTCGCGGTCGATGCCAACCAGCCCATAACGATTTTTCTTTTGGAACCTCTGACCATCGCGGGCAAACCGAGTCTCAGCGCAACCCCAGCGTCGCAACTTGCGCCCCCAAATACCACCGCGGGGCAGACCCAACCATCAGAGCAAGACCTTGTAGCTGCGCAAACGGCGTACATCCAAGCACTAGAGGCACAACTAGCTGAAATGCGCTCCGCCAATGAGAAGAAGCCAAATGAGCACCAGTAACAAGCTCGGGTTGGTCGTTTCCTCGGCAGGGGAACTACGCCAGCTTCTGAATGAGCACGGCTACGTCGCCAAGCCAGAGGTTGCAAAAGTGATGTATCTCGCGCTTCGTTTGGGCAAGCCCCTGTTGCTCGAAGGACCTCCCGGAGCCGGAAAGACGCAAGTCGCCAAGGTTCTGTCGGACACGCTCGGGATGCCATTGATTCGGATGCAGTGCTACGAAGGAATCGACGAGGCCAAGGCACTCTACCAGTGGAATGAGCCTCTGCAGCGCATGGCGCTTGAGTTCATTCACGAGCGTTCAGAGACGAGGCCGCAGGAAGAATGGTCAGAATTGAAACGGAAACTCTACAGCACGGATTTCCTGGTTCCGGGTCCGATTCTGAAAGCGCTCCAGTCCGAAGCTACTGCGGTCTTGCTAATCGACGAAGTGGATAAGACTGGCCCCGCTTTTGAAGCGTTCCTCTTGGAGATCCTCTCGGACTTTCAAGTTTCGATTCCGCAGTTGGGCACCGTCGTGGCAAACCACCACCCGGTCGTGGTTCTGACCTCGAATGCCCAAAGGAAACTCACGGAGGCGTTACGCGGGCGCTGCTTCTTGCTTTGGATGGATTACCCCGCACCCGAACTCGAAGCCGAAATCATCACCCGGTCACGCGAAAGCGAATCCCGCCTCAGCTTACAAGTGGCCAGGTTCACCGCTGCCGTGCGGCGACTGGGAATGTCCAAGCCTCCGGCTATTCGTGAATCTCTCGATTGGATTGATGCGCTGCGCGTGCTTGGAGCGAGCGAGTTGACGGCCGAGGTCGTTTCAGAGACCTTGCCCGTGCTTCTGAAGACGCGTGAGGACATCGACCGCGCCGCAGGAAATGTGGCTCTGCTTTTGCAGCGAGCTTGCTAGGACGTTTATGGCTTCGTCTCTAACAATTCGGTTCCGGCGATTTCCTTACCTCGTAATCGGGTGGGCGTTGCTGGCTGGCTTGTCACTGTTGGCCCCTGACCGCATGTTCCTGACGCATCAGCAAGGGCTTTGGGTTGGCCTCGCATTCCTGGGAGTCGGCCTGCTTCGCGGGGCGCGTCAAATGGGGCGGGAGCTGCCTGCCGAGATTGGTGCACTAGAGCTGTCGCGTTTGCCGCGCCAAAGCCTAATGCAATATTTC
>QHXE01000757.1 GCA_003222835.1 Acidobacteriota bacterium
ATGAATTAAATCACGCGTCAATCATAGACGGCATTCGGCTCTGCAAGGCTCAACGCTTCCGCTACAAGCATAGCGACATGGCCGATCTGGAAGGGAAGTTGCGCGAGGCGAGCAACGCCAAGGTAAAACTGATCGCGACCGATGGCTGTTTCTCGATGGACGGAACAATCGCTGAGCTAAGATCTATTTGTGATCTGGCCGACAAGTATGGCGCGCTGGTGATGATTGATGATGCGCACGCGACTGGTTTTCTGGGGAAGACAGGGCGCGGCACGCATGAATACCGCGAGGTCATGGGAAGAATCGATATCATCACTGGTACTTTGGGAAAGGCGCTTGGCGGCGCGAGTGGCGGATTTACCAGCGCACGGCAGCACATCGTTGAGTTATTGCGGCAACGATCACGCCCGTATCTTTTCTCCAACAGCGTGAGTTACGCGACAAGCTGGAAGCGAACACGAAATATTTTCGCAACGCCCTAACGAAACGGGGACTTACGATCAAGCCTGGAGTCCATCCAATCGTCCCCATTATGATCGGCGATGCCGCTAAGTCTCAAAAGTTTGCCGCACGCATGCTGGAGAAGGGCGTTTATGTTATCGGCTTCTTCTATCCGGTAGTTCCACACGGGACCGCGCGGGTGCGGACGCAGGTGAGCGCGGCGCATTCCCGCGAAGACTTGGAGTTCGCCGTTAACGCCTTTGCCGAGACGAACGAGGAACTGAAGTAGCTGTAGCGGCAGCCGTGCCGGCTGCAAAATCAGAGGTTGCGGGCGGCACGCCCGCCACTACAGAAGCGACGATGTTGTACATGGTGACCGAACATTTCAAAGACGCGCCCGCGATTTATCGCCGATTTCGCCAAAAAGGCCGGATGATGCCCGATGGTCTCAATTACATTTCGAGCTGGGTCGATACTGAATTCCAAGTCTGCTACCAACTCATGGAAACCGAAGACGTCACACTCTTCGAGAGGTGGACAGAGAATTGGGACGATCTGATGGAATTCAAAATCGTGCCGGTACGAACCTCGGCCGAAACAGCAGCGATTCTTGAGCAAACCCAGACAGGGTTAAAAAGCTAAAAGGGTTACAACGTTAACAAGGCGCTCGCTGAGTTCTAACGATTCAACAACTTAACTGTTTTAACCTTTTCTCGAATTCCGTTCCTTTTCGTCGATCGCCAGATATTCGTCGCGAGGCGGGCTGAATGTATCAAGCACGCGTGTCTCCTCGATCGTTTCTACGCCGTGCGGAATGTTGCTCGCCAGATAGAAGGAGTCGCCGGTCTTCAGTTCGTGTGGCTCGCCATTCACGATCAATTTCATGCGTCCGGAAAGAATGTGCACGATCTGCTCTTGCGAATGAGTGTGCTCGGGCATGCGACTTCCCGCAGCCAGCTCGGCGACCATTTGATACATGGTACGGCCGTGGGCGTGCGTCCGCCGCCTAATGCCGGGACAAATTTCGATCCAAGGATTTTCCTGCTTCATAATATGTTTAATTCCCGCGCTGGTGGAGCGCGATGCTCGAGCCTACCCAGGTTTTATCTTTGTTGAAATCGACTCCCATCATTTTGCCCTGGCTCATCCGCACGAGATTATTAACGAGAATTGGGTCAGATTCGTTATCCGGCCAGACAAACATCATTCGGATTTCCGCCTTGGATTTAGGACCCTCCGGCGTCGGAACAAATTCCGCGTATTGAACTTTCTCTTGCAGAATCCATTCGTGCGGATCTTTCAATGCCGTTAGCTTTTCCCGGGTTGGTTCCATATCGACACCTAAGCCGGCAAAGGAGTAGAGCGGCTTCAGGACGAAATTGCCGGTCGATTCGGCAGCCGGAAATTCATCGGCAAAAAAGGCCCGCGCGGTATGCGCGCTCTTCAGGAATGGCAACGAATGTTTGCTGATCCGGAAATACCAGTTTGGATGGCCAACCCAGACTACGTCGAGCTCTTCTTGAAAGCTAAATGGAAGTTTCAAATCCGGCCGTCTCAGCAGCTCATCAAAAATCACGCGATTATAGATGCGTTCAATCCGGACCTCGTGTCCTGCGCATTGGTAGAACAATTGCCGCCCACGTTTTGTAATATCGGTGAGCGAAACGGGCGGAATAGCGAGAAGTGACTCGGTGCAGGCGAAGTCTACCCGTGTCTTCTGTTTTGCAGGTTCGATCTCGAGCAAAACCACATTTTCCGGCCGGGAGTCGCCTAGCATGGTTCTGCGCAAGAGTTTAAGATAATCGTCATCGTGTATTCCGCCGAAGGACGAGGTCCAGTGTCGCGGGATGGCCGGATAAGCTTTGCGCATGCAGCCGAGGAGGAGCAATTGAAAACCGAACAGGCTGGGAAACGCCTGCAATTCGATCAAGCGCGGGACAAGCCGATTGCCCAGAGTGCAAATTCCGAAATCCACTACCAAAAAGTTCGGATGCGCGGTTTCATTCGGCACCTCCAATCCGGAGGGAATTGCGCTGGCGGCGTGGCGCCCAAATGCAGGTGTGCGCGTTTTTGCCACAATCT
>QHXE01000608.1 GCA_003222835.1 Acidobacteriota bacterium
GGTAAGTGATTAGCTTGCGATTGGTAGCCTGCGCAAGTCGGCAACTGCCACTACATCTCCGTGTGCTACACTGGATTTGATGAAGGGCCGCGTTCTGATCATCGACAAGGACCGCGAGTTTTCTGAGAGACTGCGTGACGAGCTGAGGGTCCTCGGCTATGAAGTTCTGGCCGCCGCCAACTCCAAAGCGGGAGTCGAAGTTGCCCAAGTTTTTTCTCCTTCAGTCATCATCACAGATAGTTTTTCGATTGGTCCCGATGCGCTCTCCGGGCTCAAAGAGTTGCGCACGAGCCAACCCCAGACGCCCGTCATCATCGCCGGAGATCAGAGTTCAATCGAGACCGCTGTCCGCGCAATTCAGGAAGAAGGCGCGTATCACTATTTCCAGAAACCTGTCGATGCGGAGAAGCTCCGCGTGGTTCTGGAGCGAGCCGTCGAGTTGGCTGAGGCTCGTCGCGAAAATGAAATTCTGCGGAAGGAATTGCGCGACCGCGGAGCCTTCGGCGAACTGGTCGGAAATTCCGAGCCGATGCAAAAAGTCTATCTGCTCATCGAACAGGTGGCTTCGTCTTCCGCTTCGGTTTTGATCACTGGAGAATCGGGCACCGGAAAGGAATTGGTAGCGCGCACGATTCACAATCTGAGTCCGAGACGCAACGCGCCGTTTCTGGCGATTAACTGCTCGGCGATTCCTGACACGCTCATGGAGTCGGAGCTCTTCGGCCACGAGAAAGGCGCGTTTACGGGCGCGGTTTCTCGAAGGCATGGCTGTTTCGAGTTGGCGAACACGGGAACTTTGCTGCTGGACGAGATTGGCGAAATGCCTTCGCTGTTGCAGGCAAAACTCCTGCGCGTGATCGAAGAGCGCGTCGTCCATCGTTTGGGTAGTCGCAAAGACATCCCGATCGATGTGCGCATTCTAGCGGCCACTAATAAAGACCCGCAAACGGCAGTCGTTGACGGAAGCCTGCGGGAGGACCTGCTGTACCGCCTGAACGTAATCACGATTCACATGCCGCCGCTGGCCGAGCGCATTGAAGACTTGCCGTTACTCGCTCAGCATTTGGTCACGCGCCTGGCGGCGAAACATAGTCGGCCAGCCCGCTTTATCAGTCCCGCAGCCTTGGACGCGCTGCGCTTTCATTCATGGCCCGGAAACGTCCGCGAGCTGCGCAATGTAGTCGAGCGTGCGGTTGTGATCTGTTCGGGCGAGCAGATTGAGCGACATCACTTCGCGCCTTATCCTTTCGACCAGCGACAGAGACAGCGCGCCGAGGATACCGTCACGTTTCCCGTCGGCACTCCCCTGGAGGACATTGAGCGCCAGATGATTCTGCGCACGCTGGACAAAACCGGGAACAACAAGACGAAGGCGGCCGATTTACTAGAGATTAGCCTGAAGACGCTTCATAACAAGTTGAATTCGTATCGAGCGCGAGGTTTACTTCACGACAGGGGATAAGCGATTAGGTCTTTTCATTTTCCATTCGTCATTTGTTATTTGCCATCTTAACGCCCTCTCCCTTTGGGAGAGGGTTGGGTGAGGGCTTAGCTAGAACAAGACATACCACTCTGTTTTTTCTTTTTCTATGCTTCGCACCCTCACCCCTAGCCCCTCTCCCAAAGGGAGATGGGAATAAGAATGAGAACTGTCAAATGACCAATGGAAAATGTTCTCCTCTTCTTCATCGATGGTTTGGGAATCGGGACGCGCGGGCCACACAACCCCTTTGACGGTTTGGAAGAGGTCGCACCTTTAGCGATTTTTCAAGCCGAACGCACGTTGGTGCCCTTCGATGGTGTGCTGGCGCCGACTGATGCATGCATGGGAATTGCCGGCCGGCCGCAAAGCGCGTCGGGGCAAACAACGATTCTAACCGGAATCAACGCGCCGGCGGCGATCGGCTATCACAAACAGGGCTTTCCAAATCAGGCGCTGCTGGATATCATTCGCGAGCATTCAATCTTTGTTCAGCTTAAGAAGGCGGGCATTCATCCGATCGCTTTTGCTAATACCTACACCCGAGCGTTCTTTGAGAGCCGGCCGCGCTGGGTTTCAGCCACGACTGCCGCCGTCGAAGCTGCCGGCTTGTCCTTTAACACACTGCCGGATCTGATCGCTGGTCGCGCGGTGTATCAGGACTTTACGAATGCCACCTTGATTGAGCGCGGCGAGACGGTTAAGTCGCGGACTCCGGAAGAAGCCGGAGATGTATTGTCGGACATCGTCGCTGCGAACAAATTCACGCTTTACGAATACTTCATCACCGACAAGATCGGCCATGCGCAAGACCGAGAAGCGGCAAATCGAGTGCTGCCGATGCTGGCGCGCTTCATTCGCACGCTGCTGGCGAAACTGGACCTTGAGCGCTCAACGGTCATCCTGACCAGCGATCATGGCAATATCGAAGATCTTTCAGTGCGCAATCACACTCTGAATCCAGTGCCCACGATTGTGTGGGGTAAAGGTCGAGAGATGATAGCCTCACGGACTCGCTCACTTGTCGACATCACTCCGGCAATCGTTGAGCGGCTAACAGGGGCAGTTCGCAATTGATGGAAACACCGTCTGCGAAATCATCAAACGAAGCGCCCAATCCGGTGCCGCGATATTCTTATTACGCGCTGTCGATTCTTACCCTGGTCAACTTTCTCAACTATATAGACCGTCAGATGGTTCCGGCAGTCGCTACGTCGATGCAGAGCGACTTGCACCTTTCGGATACGGAACTCGGAGCGATGGAAGCCGCGCTGCTCGTTTCTTTCACCGTGTTGGCGCCACTGTTTGGTTGGTTGGGGGATCGTTGGTCGCGCACGAAGCTTATGGCTTCGGCGGCTGTAATTTGGAGCCTCGCCACCGGGCTTACGGCGATCATAGATCATTCGCCATTGCTGCCCCCGGCCTTGCAAACTCATCTACCGCTCGTAGAACTGCCGTTGATGCTCTCAGGCGTTGGTATTGCGATTTGCTCAGTGCGCGCCTTCGTCGGTATCGGCGAGTCATCGTACTCAACGATCACCCCGACGCTTATCGCGGATTACTTTCCGCCTCAGCGCCGCGCGACCGCGTTGGGCGTTTTTCAAATCGCGATCCCGATGGGCTTTGCGCTGGGTTTCTTTATCGGCGCGTTGCTCGATCACTTCTTTGGCTGGCGGTGGGCGTTCATGATTGTGGGACTGCCTGGACTAATCACCGCAGGTTTTCTCTGGAAGCTGCGCGAACCTGAGCGCGGAACAACTGAACTTCGCTCGACGCAGCCGGCCGCCGCTTCTCAACCATGGCTGCGCACCTGCTGGAGAATCCTGACGACGCGTGACTGGTTGTTGTCGACTGCCGGTTACACGGCGCTGACTTTCGTGCTGGGTGCGTTTGCAACCTGGGCCAAGAAATTGCTCGAAACTGAAAAGCATATGGGCAAACTCACCGCTGGGATCGTGATTGGCGCCATCACCCTGTTCGCGGGATTCGCGGGCAGCTATGGCGGCGGCAGGCTCGCAGATTGGATTGCGACGAAACGGCGGAATGGCCACTTCCTGGTCTGCGCTGCGAGCAGTTTATTGGGGATTATTCCGAGCGTACTTGCCCTGATTTTACATCGGCCCCTTCTGTTTCTGCCCGCAATCTTTCTCGTAGTCGCCTTCCTGTTCGCGAACAACGCACCTTTTCACGCGATCCTTATTAGCAGCGTACCGCCATCGATTCGCGCGTCGGCAATGGCGCTCAACATTGTTACCATTCATTTGCTTGGCGATGTTATTTCGCGATCCGGAGTTGGCGTCCTTTCCGATTCTTTCGCTGCCGGTCGGCTGTCCATGCTTGCCGGGTTGGCAAGAACCATCGGAATCGACCCGGTGACTGAACATCTAACAAGCGCTTTGCTCGTGGTGCCAGCGGCGCTCTTCGTATCAGCGTTCTTTTTTTATTGGGGTGGACGAAAATATGCGAAGTGATCCGGGGGCTCGTTACTCATGCGCGAGTCTTTTGTTTCCGGCGGCTCTTGATTGCGGGTTCGCTTTGGCACTTTTGGGAACAGAAGAAAGCTTCTGCTGAACCAATGGCGCGACCAGCAGGTATCCAAGTCCCGCAGGCTTCGCAGCGAACCAATTTCTCGGACTTTTGTGTCGGCGAGGCTGTCTGCTGGAAATGGCGAACGGTCCTAAATAATTCGTTGATGAGCGCGCGATACGGACGCAACCGTCGATAAAGCAAAACCAACAGCAGAACGACGAGGCCGATAACAACTAGAACTTTCAAAACTTCTTACCTTGTGCGCTGCGCCGCTGCTGGTTCCTAATCTGTTCGGGGCTAACGATCTTCGCTGCGGCGACCTCCTTCGGCAGCGTAAGGCAAGTCGTCCTTGCGTCGGCGCGGAAATGGATCGGTGCCGCGTCGCCGCGAAGCCGAGTTCGGCGTACGGCGGTCGATAGAGCCGGGCGGAAGGTTGCGCCCGTGAATCGCCTCAGTAAGGATTCGCGTAATCTCCTGTGAAAGCGTGCGATGCTCGGCCGCCGCGCGACGGCGGAGGGATTCCTTCAGCTCATTCGGAACGTAGGCGCCGATGAACACTCCTTTGCGATTGGCCATGTGGTTCGGGTCTCCTTGTGAAAAGCCGTCCAACGATTAACGAAGAACACTTCAGCGCTATAGATGAGAGCGCCACCATCCGCGGTTACTATTCGTCGGGAAATGCGCATGGCAAATCGAGCAAGTCTATAAGCCGAATTCTGTTCTCCGATCGATCTCAGAACTGAAATCTCAAATCTGAGATCAACCAAAGTGGCGATCATTCCTCTAGCCCGACCGTTGCCGATCGGATCAAGCGATCTACCCGAAGGTCGTAGCAGATTCCCGAAATCTGAGATCGAGATCTCAAATCTGAGTTACTGCTTCGGGCGGGCAGCCCTGTTGACGCCTCCCTATTTGATCTTGCACCGCGAGGAGTTTGCCTGGCCGCGCATGTCACCACACGCGCCGGTGCGCTCTTACATTAAGCCCTTGCGGGCCGCACCATTTCACCCATCACCAGACCTGAGAATTTGAAATCTCGGATTTGAAATCCCAAAACCCCAGGCCGGTCGGCTGGTCTGCTTTCTGTTGCACTTGTCGTCATCCGAGAGAATCGAACTTCCGATCTCAAATCTGAGATCTGAAATTAAGGAATTCACTCGAACGCCCCGCCGTTAGCGGGCTCGATGCCCTACGGTGTTCGGACTTTCCTCTCCTTCGCGTCGCTCAGAGTCTCAAAATTTGAAACCAGAAAACTGCGAAGCAGCGATCACCCGACTTGCTCACTTGCCAAGGCAAATTGATTATACCACGGGTGTTCAACAGGTACAGCCGTTAACACTCAGTTCTTAAAAAGGACTAAAACTGCCGGAATGTTTCCCAAAGTCGAACGGATTCGCGTGTTCGCTCTAATTTGAACCGAAGTATTTGAAGCCTATACGCAAATGATGGAGGGACGACGCGGGAAGAGTTGAGACCACAATCCAAGTCATTAGCGAGTGTGAGATGGCAAGGGCAAGGATGTTCGGCGCACGTTGGTAGACAGCCGCCCAAATCACTCCGCCGACGAAGGTCGCCACGGTGAGCCAGGGATTTGGCAAGTGAAGTCCGGCAAAAATTGCCGCGACCACCAGCACGCTGAGCCAGCCCTTTCCCCAAATAATCTGCGCCCGCCGGTTCACCACACTCTGCAACATATACTGCTGAACAAATCCCCAAGCAAAACCGAGAATTAGCTGCACAGCCAACGGCCGGCTAATGTGCCATCGCAAGAAATCGACGCGCGCGCCGGTCAGCCAGGCGATTGCCAGGCATATAATCGCCGTCACAATCATTGGCAACGTCAAGAGCCCTATGGCTCGAAGAAAGTTGTCAAAACGAAGGCCAAGGTCGCGAGCTGTTTCGCCTCGCAAACGATGCGAACTGATTGAAAGCACGAACGCTAATGATATCGGAACAGCCACGAAGATCCTCGTCCAATCCACCGCTACCGAAGCGATCCATTCAGCGATGAAAATCGACGAGACGACCGACGTAATTTCCCATCCTGCCAGAGCGCGATCGCCAATCACGTTACCGACGGACTCGCCATTCTCTGGCCTAGAATATTCCATTGAACTCACTAACGAGCGCCGCCTTTCTGTGGAGGATGGCCGAGTCTCGTTTGCTTCGGTTCGATGCGAAATCGAAAAGGCTTCCCAATCAATTGGAGAGTGCGCCGGGTTCCGCCAGCGTTTGGAAGGAGAGCATAGACTCGCGCTTCGTGCTCGCCTGCCGGGAGCGCCGGCGTTTCGAAGACAAAACCGTGCCAATCGTCCTCTGCGCGTTTCGCCTTGTGCACGTCAGGGCGAAACTCTGCGGCATTTTTGTCGGCGACGAATTCATTGTCGATGAAGAGTTGCACTTCGACGCGTGTCCATGGCCGTGCTTCATCGACTGCCCAGCCGTTTATCGTTTCTCCGTTGGCTTCGTCGAGCACACCGCGCAAATCCGGATTGCTGTTAGCAAGGTAGAATCCGACTGCAACGAGGGTGACCAGCAGGGCCTCGGCAATCGACTTGGATATTAATAGATGGATAAGCTTCGATCGCGGTCGACTATTCATCAACGGTTGGGAAGTGTACTCACTGAAAACGATCTGTCAACATAAGAATAAGAAAGGGCGGCCCGTATCGCCGCCCTCTGATGTCGATTTAGATGTAGGTCTTATCACATCCGTTGGAATACATCGATGCGATCACCGGCTTGCAAAAGCGGATCTTGCGACTTTCCTTCCTCGATTGAGCGAAGGCTGTACTCGCTCGCAGTCAGGAAACCCTCAAGGTTGCGGCGCGAGACCCTTACGCTTGTTTTGCCGGAGCGCGAAATGCCGCCGGCAGACATTACTGCTTGAGTTAAAGTCATGCCGTCTCGAAACTCCTTCTCACCCGGAGAAGTGACGTCGCCGCCGAGGTAGATAAAATGCTTCGCTATAACCGCACTACCCGAAACGCGAACCGTATCCCCCGGCAAAACGAGCATCGAGAGGCCTTGGCTGTTGCTCAGCGACACCTTCTGTTCTTTGTCGCCGTGAACGACGGTAGCGATTACCGCTTCCGGCCGCGGCAACGCTTCTGCCAATACTGCATACAATGGCACAGCTTCGCGCCTCAGAAGTTTTCTTCCGGGATTATCAACGAGACCCGTAATCACAACAGCGTGGCTCGCGAAGTCGCGGACGCTTACGCTCACACGAGCTGACTGAATAACTTTGATTTCACCGCTTAACCTTCTGGCAATCTCGTCCGTCGTCAAGCCTGTTACAGTGATCGGTGCGTTAAGCAGCGGATATTCGAGACCGCCGTTTTTCAAAACCGTGAAGAGCGTCGACTCGCGCGTTGGTTGATTCGAAAGTCGGATGTCCAGCACGTCTCCGATCCCTACGCGATAGAGACTCGTCGGAGGTAGCGCGCGAGAAGACGATGGTAGTCGAGCATCGGCATTGCTACGAGGCGGCGGCAAACTCGGCTGCGATTCGGCAACCATCGCTGTTTTCTGAATCAATCGCTTCGCGACGGTAATATCCTGCACGCCATTTGTCGGCATGCTGTCGGCGGAAACTTGTGACGCAGGGGGCCGCTCAATCGTGGACGGCCGAATCTCGACCGACGCGTTTCCCCACCTCGGCCTCTCTTGATTACTCGATTGGGGCGGACTATCGGAGGTTGGACCTGGCTTAGAATCCGACTCGGCCGATGTTCTGTCGCCTTCGACGTGATTGGATCTTGGTGCGTTTACGGTGCGATTTCGAATAGATGTGGGGTCCCCGGTTGACGACGATTCCCTATCTGCGGATCTTCGTTCTCGGATCTGCCCCTGCGCAGCAACGAGATGGGGGACCATCAACAGGAGGACAATTATAAACGGGATTCTTTTCATTGCGACACTCAACTCTCCATGACGAATCTCGATTCGTTTACCCGGCACAGGCTAGCGAATCACAAACGTGTTGCCCGCTTGAATTACGGTCCGGGTGATTGTCATAAACAACGAAAGGTGGCCAGTTTCAGGAAAAACCAGTGTGTTTTGGGGTTATTTGGCGAGATCCAGACC
>QHXE01000609.1 GCA_003222835.1 Acidobacteriota bacterium
CTTTTCTTTTTGGGCTACTTAGCGTAGGGTGTCGCCGGGAGGGTCCGAATGAAACTACTAGCAGCATTGCAAAAAGAAGCACAAAAACTCACAAAGGCGAAAGCTAGCCTCGAAGGGCAGTTGAATGCAATCAGTGCGGCTGTGAAAGCTTTTGGTAGTACTCTAGCTGCTGATTCTGCTAATGGCCGAAAGAAGAGAAAGCGGCATATGTCTGCTTCCGCAAAAGCACGTATCGCCAAGGCGCAGCGAAAAAGATGGGCGAAAATTCATGCGGCGAAGAAAACCGCGTAGGTGTCGCAATGAGATGGACAACCGACCCTGGAGCAATCCCTGGCGAGCCTTACGACTATCTCGACATTCCTAGAGGGGAAGACGGCGAAATAGGTGAAGCGAAAGCCGTTATAATCGAGATCGATACGCCCGGAGGTTCTCGTTGGATTGACATCTTACCAATCGGCGTACTTTGTCCCATCGAGGGCGGTGGCCTGGGACTTGGAATGCACGTCGAAAACGTTGTTGCCGCCCCAGGAGGAGCTGGCGTCGGGATCGTCCTGGACGGCGCGGAGGTCCCAGTCTCTTAGGCCGGTCATGGGGTCTTTCGGGATATGCCGCAGGAAACGCATCTTCTGTTCAGTCCCGGCACCGATGTTAACACCCTTGACGAGCGTATCCAGGTCCGGCGGATAGCCCTCGCT
Source organism: Acidobacteriota bacterium (assembly GCA_003222835.1). The sequence goes on from QHXE01000609.1 coordinate 696, forward strand.
GCCAGCCTCGACACGAATCAGCCCCCGGTCCGAATAGTCCTTGTAGCGGTCAATCGCGTCGCGCATCTGGCGCAAGTCGCGGCGCAACTCAAACTCTTTGTGCCGGACCACCGTGTAGCGAAAGACGGGAAGTGACGCGGAGGCGAGAATGAGAAGAATAGCTGATGCAATAATTATTTCCAGAAGAGTCAATCCCGACTGAGGAGTAGGATGTCTCTGGTAACAAAGATGAATTTTCATTTGTAACAGCAAGCGACGGGCTTAGTGTTGTAAGTTTAAGGGCGCGTTCCTTAACAAGTCTTCTTTTGTCACCCATTCATAGTTTTGGGCCGTAGCGCCTGCGACTTTGGTTTCCGAATTGTCTTGAAGCCGCCTTACCCTCAGCCAATAAACTTCTGAGTCCGGCACAAGCAGTCCTCCTTCCAGCCAGCCAGCTTGGCTTACATAGGCGACGAAGCGAGAGTCGGGCGACCACCATAAGCCAGATTGAGCTTGCCACTTCTTAAAGAGCGCCTGTCTTCCCCCAATCCCTGTTGGGTCCATCGCGTAATACGTATCGCTATCGAGAAAGGCGATCCGCTTGCCATTCGGAGACCACGTGGCTTGATCTCCCTTAGTCTTAAGGTTCTGCGAACGGTTCTCTTCTGTGTCATATACTCGCAGCTGTCCGTCATCTTCATAGACGAAATGCTTGCTATCTGGCGACCAACATTGCGAAGTGACTCGCCCACCCTTCGCTATTTCCGCGACAGCACCTGAACTGACTTCGAGAAGTCTTAGAGTTTCGCCTTGAAACCCAATGTTCATTGAGCCTATCACCATCTTGGAGTTATCGGGGGACCAGCAGATACAATTATTCGCTGGCATTCGGACATTTCGGTACACTCGAAAGTCGCTTCCCTCTATTCCAGAAACGGCAAGGTTATCCGACATCGCCGGGGAATCTGCCACAAACGCTATCATCGTTCCGTCTGGAGATATGGCTCCGATTCCGCCAGTCAGGTTTCTAACTTTGACTACGGACCGCCGCGAGAAATCCACAACGAGGATGGATCTGTTTTCGACTGTGATCAATGACAGTCCAGTTTGGCCTTGTAGCCGTGCTAGCTCCGCTCGGACCGATTGTCCTTGCAACAGATATCCTCCAAGGAACAAAACCAAACCGGAGATAGCCACGAGCAACGTAAGTTTCCGTCTAGAGAAGCGCGCCAGTAAACTCGTGTGTTGCATTGAAGACATAGGATTTTATACGAAGCGCCCTGGCGTTTCCACCTTCTTGGCTTCCTGGCAGGGCAGTATGTCCTCTACGACTGGAATGTTCTTAGAAAGACGATGCCTTTCAGAGACCGCTCTCTACCAGCCATAGGCCCCCGGCGGCCTCGGTGGGAAAAGATAGCCGGCCTGACCAATCCATTTAGCCGCTGTGTTGCTCGTATCGAATGCAGTATAGCGGACTTTGTTTTGTGGGAAGTTATGGGTGAAGTATTGCATCTGATTCGTTTGATAGCAAAGACAGGGAGTCAACCATGACCACGTGGCATATTGTGGCTTGTCAAAATAAAGGGTCGGGCAGTTGCTTCCATCACAAAGATTTAACCATCTCGGAAGCACGGCCGAAGGGGCGGCTTGTCCGTCGAGGGTATAGCCCCCATGGCTAGTACCTACGAGCCACCAAGCATGAGTGGCCCCTGTCAAGGTTATGGGAAAAAGTCTATCTGGTCTCGAGAACAAAAGAGCAAAACATATGTCGGGTAGATGTATAGGCGGAGGGAAAATGGGCACGATGGGTACACAGCCATATCCATCCCAGTAATATTCAGGAGCACAGCCACATTCGCCGGTGCCGGGATCGCAACCGTAGCAGTAAGGGCCGACGATCGGGTAGCAAAGTTGGTCTCCATCCCGGTCTGTATACTTTGACGGACTATTGAGGGCATAAGCGTAGCGATTTAAGGTTTGTGGAGCGCGGGTGAATCCAGAGTGCGGATCCTTTGCCAACCAACGACCCTGAGTCGAGGAGAACATCCTAAAGCGAGTCGGATCCAGACCAGTTTCCGTTTCATCTCGATGGCCTAGAGTGGCGAACCGTTTCTCCTGCGGAGTGCCGACCATATTCCATCCCTGGCCCCAAGGGTAATAAAGCTGATCCTGGGCCACGGCGCCCGTGTAATCGGTAGCTTGAGAGGTTGAACCAATTTTAGTTGAATGCATGAAATAGGTCGCCTCGGGGCTGCCCTGGTAATGGGCCAGGTGGGTGCCCCTGAAGGGAACGACCCGAAGGGTCCAGTTCGTCCGATTGTGCTCGCCCAAGGACTCTTCCGATGCCTGATAGGCATATTCTGTATAGGTGGTTCCCACCAGCTTTTCAACACGCAGGCCAAAGGCGTTGTAGATGTAGCTTGCGGTTGAGCCGTTATCAATCGATTTCATGCGATTTTCGGCGTCCCACTGATAGGTATGCGAGCCCGTGCCTGTTCCGTCCACCGTTAAGTTACCTGCAGCGTCGTATGTATAGCCCGAATTACTGATTTGATTAGTGGACGCATTAAATGTGTAATTCGAGCAGAGGCCGTTCGTTTGCTGGTTCATAACGCAAGTCATGTTGCCGTAGCGGTCGTAAGAGAACGTCAAGTTGTGGGTGGCAGAACCCGTAGCCACGGAAGTCGTCAGGCGATTCACATTGTCATAGGTCATCGTAGCTGTGTGACCTAGGGAAGGGTTCGTGGTGTCCTGGAAATAATGCCCCACCTCATTTCTATTGTTGCCCGTTGCGGCCTGGGAGGGAATCGAGCAGGTCGTGGGGTTCGCCACCGCCGAGTAGTAATTATACACCGTGCAAGCGTTCGCGTTTGGGCTCGCAGAAGTCCCTAATTGCATGCGAACCTGCTGCAAGCGGTTGTTGTAATCGTAAGTTTCCTGCTTTTGGGTGCAGCCCGTTCCAGCGCAGCCGTTTTGCAACGTGCTGACTCGGCCTTGCGGAGAGTAATGGATGTTCTGCGTGAGGGTGCCGGGGTGGGTGGAGTCGTTAAGTGAACTCGTAATCTGCGTGATCCGGCGAGCATTCGAAAAGGTTTGCGTAATGCTTTCGCCGTTGGGGTGCTGCCACGAAGTTAAGTCGCCTGCTAGATCGTACGTATAATGGGTTTTCCAGATCGAAGCACTCGAACAATTGTATGGTGTGCACTGCCAGAAGTCTTGCGGACGTCCTCCTGTGTCGTAGCTATGGATCGTAATGGCTGTCCCGGTGGCCCCCGATGTATGGCTCAGGCGGCCCTTGGTGTTGGTCAGAGTGTAAGCTGTTCCCGAAACGGTTACGCTTGACTCGTCATAATAGAAATTCGCAGTTGGAGTCGAATCAGAATAGGTTCTCGAAGTGAGCCGATTCATTGCGTCATAAGAATACGTTGTGGTTATGCTGCGTGCATCTGTGCGGCGGCATACAGCGTTGGGATCGCCGCTGCAAAGCGCACCGCCAGACGTTGTGTAATAGAGATTTGTCGTTCCTGCTTCTGGGAGGGTTTCGGAAGCCTTCCGGGAGAGCCCGTCAAAGGTGTAGGTCCGTGTCTGGCTTCCTTGGACAGTTTGCGTCAAGTTGTTTAGGACGTCGTAGAGATGGCAGGTAGCAAGCGTCATATTGTTGCCGGAGTCCGGCTCGTCGGCTTCAATAATCCTGCCCAGAGCATCGGACCAGGTTTGCCGTTTCACGCCTGCTTCATCTACCTTAAGCTCAGGATAACCAAGACCATATGTTCCCGAAGCGCACAATTGTGCGCTCGCGCCTCCGTGCGTGCTCACGTCTGCTCCGAAATAGTCGAAGTCAACATTTCCGTCGGGAAGTGTGAGGCCAGTCAAGCGGTCAAGCGCATCGTACGAGTTTGTGTAGAAGCCATAGGTTGGATCGCTGGTGCTGCGGTAGAGATTGGCGGTTTTCTGCACCCGCCCACGTGAGTCGTAAACTGTGGAGGTGGTTGTTTGGCCTTCAGGGTCACTGATGAGGACTTCGTTGGAGTCGCGCCCCAAACTATCGAGGTTCTGCTGGTTATGTTGACAACCCGTGCAAGAAGTCGACGGGGTCGCGTCAGTTATACCGGTGTAAGTATCCTGTTGGTTCGCACCGGTATAGCTTCTCAATTTCCAGCCACCGTCCGGGAAGTTCGTTTGCGTTGGACGATTCATCAAGTCATAGCTGACGTTCATGGTTAGGCCATTCTCGTCGGTCTGAGACGCGGTCAACCCACCGTTGCAGTTCCAGGTCTGAGAGCGCGATAGGCTCAGCGGCATGCTAATCGTTGTGGGAAAGGAGTTGCCGCAACTCGATGTTCCATAGGTGTATGTCGTAGTGTTGTTGTTGGAATCCGTCGAAGTGTTCATGGTCCCGGTGTCGTAATAGGTGGCGGTCGAACTCAACGTGGTGGTTCCCGAAACCAAATAGGTTGTGGTTGTTGCATTGCCGCGAGAGCCGGAGACAGAAATGTGCTGCGGGGTTCCGCTCGTGGCTGTCACCGTTCCTTGGTCGTACGTATAGCTGGTTTGAGAGGTCGGGTTGGCTCCTCCCGAGGCGTAGACTGAAACGCTGGCGGGCCGGTCGTTGATATTGTTTCCCAGCGAGGCGTAGCTGGTCACGGTCTTGCGCACGAGGCCGCCAGGCACGCCGCTGCCGTAGCCATATTCGTCCACTTCCGTCGGCAGCGCGTGGGTATTTAGGGTTGTGACTGTTTGCGAAGTTTGTCCGCTAGCCCAGGAATTGGTATTTGTGATTTGCGTGATGGGCAGCGTAATTGCGGTGGTGTTGCAAGGATAAGCCGCGCCGTTGTAGCAGGTGTAAACGGTGTCGAGGAGAGTTCCGGTGCCCGACGAACCCTTATAGGCCTGCCGCTCGGTCTCGTACGGCCCTTGGAAATTCAGCACGGTTTGATTCGCTTGTGGATCGGTCATGGTGGTGCCCCAACTGGGGTCGGAGCCGGAGCGCGTGTAGGTCCACGTGCCATCCGGCGTGGTGCGGGTCAGACCAGCCGCCGTCCCGTCCGCGCATATGATGCCGTTGCTTCCGCCGGTATAGCCGTAGGAAATCGTTCCTCCCGTAGGCAGCGTGACAGAGGCCAGGCGCCCTGTGACATTGGTTGAAGAACCAGGCGTGAGTTCGTAAGAAAAAGTGTATTTCGTGCCGTCTGGGAGGTCGATTTCGCTGATAAGATTCCCGGAAGCTGGCCCGTACTCGGTGATGCCGCTGCAACCAAAATTCGTTTGCACAGTGTAGGCGGTGTAATTCACCGTTACCGTCGAAGTCGTGCCCGCCGCATTGGTGTACTGAAACGTGACCGGGCTCGAAGGGGTTCCCTGCCCTTGCGCGGTAATGGCGGTGGTGCCGAGGGTGTCGGTAATAATCCGATTGGAAGGGACGGTGCCGCTGATCTGATTTCCGTTGGTATCCGTCAGCGTGGTGGGGTTTCCTCCCCAGTACAAAGAGGGGCTGAGGGTGTTGCCGGAGGGATAGTAAATCGTGGCCGAGGGTTGAGCCGTGGCGCTGATCGTGACCCCCGAGCCGTCAGTAGCCGTGGCCGTGGCAGAATAGGGCGGCGCGCCGGTACAGGGGGTTCCCACGGAAGCGTCCGAGAGAGTAAACGAAAAGGGAGTGATGTAGCCCGGATTCGAAGGCTGTGCGAAGTTCCAGTAGGAATAAATGTTGTAGTAATAGGTCTGGCCACCGGAAATGCAAGATCCTTGCGTTACATCGTAGTAGACGTATCCGAAGGACGGCGCAAAACCACCGACGGGCCATCCCCACTGGTTTGCAGGAGTCCAAGCCGAGTTTTGAATCGACCAGATCGTGCTGTCGTAACCATCGCTATAGTTGAAGGGGAGGCCTCGCCCCGCTTTGTTCAAGACGGGGATCGCGAAGTGCACATTGAGGTCCTGGTTGTTCACGATGTCAAAAGGGCCACCGCTAAAGCTGCCGAAAGGCTGCAAACCATAGCTGACTTGCCAGCTCAGGGCAGCGTGCGCCAGCAGAAGAGTGAGTGCTAGCGAAACGACGATTCGAACAAAAGCGCTTTTCATATTAGGTCTCCTCATCGCTCCCTGTCGTCTTCAAATCGTGAAATCGGTTTGGGGAAGCCCAGTGTTTACGGACACGGTCAAGCCACTCAGATCGAGGGTCAGGCTGCCTTGGAGAAACTTTTGAATCCGGGAAGGAACTTCAATGCCATTCACCGGCTGCCATCCAGAAAATTGGATTTCGAGCGGTTGATCTAAGAGGGCATTGGTGTCGGGATGCGTGTTGAAATCAATGGCTACGGGTAGGTTCGTAGCCGAATCAAGATAGAAGTCCACTTGGCTCAAGCGTTGAATCAGCGAAGTTGCTTTGCTTGTTTGTCCTGGTACGACGCGAGATATTTGGATGTGTTGGACCGTGACGCCTGCCTTCGTGTCATGGCCGATATAGGAAAAGGAAATCTGAGAGTCATTGAGAGCTGACTGAAGCGTGAGACCGGGGAAAAACCATGTAGGGTCGGCCCAACAGTTATGAAGAGGCATGGTGTGCCAAGTAGCATCCGGTCCAGACCATTTTGCTTGCGGAGGCGCGCCCGATCCGTTGCGGATCTCCGAACGCTGCCCCCCACTCAGCGAGAGCGCGATATTGGCTTCGTACCCCGTATGCGCTAAAAGAGTTGCGCTGCCACTCTCCTGGTCAGAGCCCGCAATGTAGCTTGCCGTTCCCTGGACGGTCGCGTCGGTGATCATAGTGTTGCCGACGAGCGCAGTTACGGCTTGGTTCGCGAGCGACACGGCTTGAGCGTCACGCGCCGGCAGACTGGTAGCCTGCGTCTGTGCATGTGCCTTGGTGCGCCGAGTTACGAAAGTACGGTGAAACCAACTTTCGCTGCGGCCGCTCGTGAAAGACTCCTTCCGCGGAGCACCGTAGGCTATGGCGCCCACCAAAATCACCAACACTGTCCCGGGCAGCACCAATCGAACAATTTTGCTCATGTGCTCCTCCCATCAAACCGTCGTCTAAGTAACAGCCAATTTCAAAACGGCAACTGCCTTATCCCGCTTTGTGTTTGAGTCCAGCTCATCCACACACACGTCTACCGATTACATGGAGATCGTCCGTTTCGAACAACCTCACCAACGCTGATGCTCTCTAGTTATGCCGAGTGCGTTGCACTCAGTATCTTGAATGTGAAAAACCACAGGTCTCAGGCCGTAATCTGGGAACCTACTGGGGAGGCGACCCCTTTCTGAGGAAACCCTATGCTGAACTTTCGCCGAGACCACCTGCGAGGGCTGGCAATTCAACTACGCGAGCGACTGTAGAAGATCGAAACTTCATAGGCAAGGGCAAAACCTGCGCAGATCACGCAAAGCTAATACAGATTAGGTTCTTTCTTTATAACGC
>QHXE01000758.1 GCA_003222835.1 Acidobacteriota bacterium
ATCGGATCGATGACGGTGGCGCTGTTCATCGGGATCAGCTGCGCAATTTATCTCAGTGAGTACAGCCGCGACGGCCGGTTCATTCGGCTGATTCGTGTTGCGATTCTCAATCTAGCTGGCGTGCCCTCGATCGTCTTCGGACTTTTCGGATTTGGACTGTTCGTGGTTTTCTTTGGCTGGAATGTTTCGTTGCTCTCGGGCTGGTTCACGCTCGGGCTGATGGTTTTGCCGGCGATCATTACCGCGAGCGAAGAGTCGCTCTGCGCCGTGCCACAGGGATTGCGTGAAGGATCTCTCGCCCTCGGCGCGACCAAATGGCAAACCATCCGAAAAAATGTTTTGCCGTATGCGTTACCGGGAATTTTGACCTCGTCGATTCTGGGGATTGCACGTGTCGCCGGCGAAACCGCGCCGATCATGTTCACCGCCGCTTACGCGATGCGCGACGAAATGCCGTGGCAGGTGAGCCATTGGACCAATTTCTTTTTTCAAGGCGTGATGGCGCTGCCGTATCACATTTACGTCGTCAGCTCGAAGATTCCCCAGAACGAATACACCGAGCGAGTGCAATACGGGACGGCCTTCGTCTTCCTCGTCGTCGTCATGCTGATCGCTTTAACTTCCATCTTGCTCAGAGAGAAACAACGGAGACGCTTATCATGGTAAGCTTACTTGAAATGCCACAAACGCTGTCCCAACAACTTCCGCGCCAAAATGATCGTCTGGTTGACGAGATTGAATGCGCCGAAATTATGATCGACGTGCGCGATCTCGATTTCGCATACGGCGGAAACACGGTGCTCCACAATGTCAGTCTCGACATTCCGCCGCGGGCAGTGACCGCATTCATCGGTCCGTCGGGTTGCGGCAAGACAACTTTATTGCGCTGCATCAATCGAATGAACGACTTGATCGAAGGCGCGCGGATTACAAAGGGCGCAATTCATCTTGGCGGAACCGATATCAATGCGCCGGAAGTGGACGTTGTCGATCTTCGCCGCCGGGTTGGAATGGTCTTTCAAAAATCGAACCCGTTCCCAAAATCAATTTACGAAAATATTTCCTACGGTCTGCGCATTGCTGGAATCAATAGACGGTCGCAGATCAATGAAGCGGTCGAGAAAAGTTTGCGCGCGGCCGCGCTCTGGGATGAAGTGAAAGAGCGACTGGAGGCGAATGCATTTGGATTGTCCGGCGGTCAGCAGCAGCGGCTTTGCATCGCCCGCGCGCTCGCGGTTGAGCCCGACGTGATCCTCATGGACGAACCGTGCTCTGCGCTCGATCCGATCGCGACGGCAAGGATCGAAGAATTGATTCAGGAACTGAAAACGCAATACACCATCGTAATTGTCACTCACAACATGCAACAGGCCGGGCGCGTTTCCGATCACACTGGTGTCTTTTATCTCGGCAAACTCATCGAGTTCGGACCGACCACGAAAATTTTTACTAACCCGAGCGAGAAACGCACGGAAGATTACATCACTGGTCGATTTGGCTAATTCACATGACTCCGCCAAAACATATTCTCGGAACATTCGACGAAGCGCTCAGCTCCTTGCGCAACAACGTGCTGATGATGGCGGGGCTGGCCGAGCGTACGCTCGATCGCGCGGTCAAAGGATTGCTCCAGCGCGACGACAATCTTTGCACAACCGCGATCGCGGATGACGAAGAGATCGATCAACTTGAAAAGCAGATCGACAAGGACGGCGTGGACGTGCTGCTGCGATTTCAACCGGTCGCGTCCGATCTGCGCCGCGTGGTGGCGGCGATGAAACTTTCTCCCAACATCGAACGCATTGCCGATCAGGCGACAAACATTGCCCGGCGCGCGCGGAAATTGAATCGGCATCCGCCGCTTCCGGAAGTCGA
>QHXE01000610.1 GCA_003222835.1 Acidobacteriota bacterium
ATGGATCGTACAATTGCACGTAGTCGGTGCCATCGACAGTTAGATAGCCGTTTATGACGACCACATGGCCTACAACTCCCGGAGTTCCGTAAGCGTAACCCATTGGGTTGTGGTCGCAAAAAATCTGGCTCTTAACAGCATTCCACGACAAAGCGGTGGCAGTTTCTGATGACTTGGCGCCGACAAAATCCAGGTCGACCCAGCCTGGTTTGTTGCAGTCTTCTGTTTTAGGACACCCATTCTGGCGGCATCTTACCAGGGCAGCCTGGGCATTCGGCAACTGCGCTTTGAAGGGGGCAGCCTGCCGTTGCGCCAGCGCGCGGTCCGAAGGCGACATATCAGCGGTCGGTTCGAGAGAATGGATCGTTTCAAGTAACTGATCGACTCTTTGCTGCTCCCTCTGACACTGGGTAGTTTGGGCCTGGCAGCAATTTGTTTTGCTAAAGCGATGGTTAGCCAGAGCGCACTGGCTGGTGGAAAGTCCCAAGTGTTCAGCGAGCATTTGTGTAACTGCTGCCCAGCACCAATTATTGGTTTCCTGCGCCCTCAAAGCGTCAACCGTATGCACGAACGAACCGCTCGGATCGGGTCGGCAGCAGCCCGCCAGATAAAACAGCAAAATGACGCTCGAAATCGCTGACATTAGTTTTTGTTTCATATTTACGGTTTTGAGCCTCTGACATGCGGTTGGGAATTACCCTTCGCGTCATGCTTTTCATCAGGAGTAGTCGTTCCAGGGGCGCAGGGACAAGGAAAAAATTGATAGGTTTCGCTGCCATTAAGCTTGACCGCGGACCAGCTCTTGTCAGGATCGGCGGCGAGAAAGGTTCGCCGATGGAAATGCGGATCAACAGCGTTTTAGCGAAATCAAAATGGCTCGCGCTCCCCGCGGCGTGCTTTTTCCTCGCTTTCTCTGCTCCGCCCGCCGATCAACGAATCATCACTTTTCAAGGGGAGAGCGCCGCCGTATCGGAAAGCGCGAAGGTATTGGTCGGTCATTGGCGCAAAACCACGATTGGTTATGTGGGTCCGCGGGACGAACATCTCGTCCTTCATGCTGACGGCACGGCAGAGAACTGGGTCGTAACCGCTACCAGCCAAACGGAGAGGACGACCGGTCGGTGGAGCGTCGAGGGCAAGACGCTGAAGTTATCCTTTGGCGATAACGAGAACGCCAATCCCTTTACTATCTACGAGGGACAACTCGTTTTCCCAAATATTCCGAAGCGGCGTCAATTCTGGGAAAAGATTTAGTAGTAACCGAGCGTCTATTTGAGTTTGGTTCCCTTCGCACAGCTGAAGTTCGTTTCGGCGAGGCGCCGAAAGACGCCGAAGGCCCGCGCCGAAATACATTAGGCGCCACGCGCGTGGGCATCGACAATCAGCGGTTTGCAGCTTCTCGGTAGGGGCGGTGCTGTTTATACAACTCCAGGCGCTGCACCATTCCGGCCAAAGATTTTTTTAGTCGCTGGACTAATCTGTCGGCAGATTTTTTGTTTTCCTCTTTATTAGACTTCAGCTTTGCCATGTTTTTAGAAATTTGCTCCGGCATGGACTTACGTATGCTGATGGCCTGCTCTTGGCTGCGGATCGCGGAATCGAAATCGCCAGCTTCAGCATACGCGGCGGCAAGCGTGTCAATATACGACGCGAACGTCCACTGGTTGAGTTCGCAGGCCTTCCTTGCATCAGCGACCGCTAACTGTGCATTTCGGATCGAAGCCTCAGGGCAAGTGGCGCGAAGCCATGCCCGACTGTTAAGCGCCTCCGCTGTTTCAAGCGTATTATGGAGGTTCGATGCTAGCCTCACTACAGTATTTAAATCAGTCAAAGCGGCGCTGTAGTTACCCAGCTTGCTGTTTATCTCAGCTCGCGCAAGGGTAGCAGCGAAGAAGCTCGGCTTTAAGCGGATGGTGGAGTTCAAGTCCTGCAGCACTGCCGCCCACTTTTTCTGCTGATAAAATGTTATAGCCCGATTGCAGTAGGCCGTCCACATGGACGGATCCGTGCGTATTGCTGCATCGAAATACCGGCTGGCATTTTCGTAATCGCCTTTGTTTAGCAAATCATAACCGTGCCTGTCGTAATCGCTGGCACGCCAACTTGCTGGGACGCCAAGATCACGGACGTCAGCGCCAAAAAGACCGCGCACTACAAGTGCAATCGTTACAATTCCGACGAAGGTGCGCATGACGAAGGATTATCTGCGTCTGGGAATAGTTCAGTTCGATTTCATCGTAGATCGTACTCGCTCCGAAGCTACATCCCTTGCCCTCCCCAATCTGCGGGCGAGTTCGGATTTGTTTTCCGTCCAGTGATACTCCGGATCCATTGCGACTTGTGTCCAAACGAGATGTCCCGAGTAACGCCAGTTGTCGAGTAGAATGCCCTTTTCGAATGCCTGGCCTTTGGCCGTAACTACGATGACGTTATGCTCGCCATTGGTGTTGGCAAAGGACTCGACCCAGTGGAGCTCGAGCGTTTGCAGCTTCAGTGCATCCAATCGGACGAGAAGCTCCGTTGCCCACTGGAAACAGAGTCCTCCTTTTCTCGCTCCCATATTGACGAGAAAGTTCTGAACGCCGGGTAGCCATACCACATGCCATTCGCGGCGCAGTTGCAGCCCGGTCATGTATGCAGTGTATGCGACTCGCCGAGCCTCATCCGGACTGATGGTCGGCGAGAGTGCCGCGATTCGCGTTCTCAAGGAAGCGTCATCAGCGGAACTCGCAACGAACAGTTCTCCGTGGCGGCGTCCGCTCTCCCAGGGTGGAGAAACCGCGAGTACCAGCAACGGCACCACCGCGAACGTACTAACCCCCAAAAGGAGAGAGCGATGGAAAAACATTTTGAGATCCCATACTTCACGAACTGCCAAGGCGTAACATGCGCTAACTGGCAAAATAACTGCGTTGCCGAGAATCGAAGCTGTCGCCAAAGTAGCGCTTCCACCATTGGTCGGTCTCGTCGAGATGCCCGACTTCTACTTCGTCGGCTTCCGGGTGTCTCGTAAGCCAGTCGCGAAATGCGAAGTGCCGGTAGAGACGCATAAATTCTCCAAGATAAATATCGGCGACACGCGAGTTGCCTCGAATAACGAGCATGTTCTCGTCATTGTCTGTAGTGGAGGCTTCACTGAAGTTTGCCGAGCCGGAAACCACAAGCGGGTTGGCGCCCAAAGGATCGACCAGCATGTATTTGGTGTGAAGATATCGCACGTGAACGTTTAATCCTGAGAGCTGCTCAACCAGCCAATGGTTGAATGCGCCTTTACCCAAGCGTGAGCCGATTGCGAATTTGTTTTCTGGCATTTTTCTCAACGCGATGATCGCAGCTTCGTTGGCCGCCTTCTGCTCCCTGGTCCGGGTCGGTCCGCTCATCGCTTCCATCAACGCGAAGCGCAGTTTGGCGGTTCCATTGCGATAAGCATCCTGAAAACGCTTGTTCATGCCAAAGGCAAACGTCATGAAGAGTGCGTCATTCGCGCCCTTAGCCTGCTCTGCATACCAATCCAATGCTTCCAGAGTATCGCGCGGACTAAAGATGGGAGTAATTTGTTTTGCAAGCGGATCGTCTGGAAGCGCAGTTTTTCCGACCAGTACGCCAGCATCACTGGATTTCGGCGTGTTCTTCTTCAGTTCGTTCCATAGCCATAAATATTTGGCCGCAACATCGTCCCTCTCACAGATGTGGACGACGTTGCTGTGCCCATAAATTCCTCCCACGCTGAAATTCGTCGAACCGGTGAGCACTGCTTGCGCGGCACCAGCCTTGGTCAGTACGATGGTCTTGTTGTGTGAAAGCGTCAGGCCCTGCGCATTGCGTGGCTGGCAAATATTCTCCAAGCCGAATTTTTGGATCGCTTCCTCGTTGCTGATTTTTTGTTCGTCGTTTTCCGCGTGGTACAGTACCTCTACATCCGCGCCGCGATCCCTCGCCGCGCCGAGCGCTTTGAGCACAGTCTCATCAGTGAATTCGTAAGCGCCGACCCGCAGCGCCCAACCCGGACCAACTGCACGTGCGATGAAATCTGCAATTGATTCTGCTGCCCCGCGCGAAAGCCACGTGAACGCCGACGGTCCCACTTCCTCGGGCCGTTTATCGCCGAATCGCCGCGTGTATTCCTGGGATGCGGCCGCACCGCGGTTAAAATGCACATGATGCGTCCTGCCGTGTTCGCTCTCAGTACGGATTCGCACCGCTACTTTTTCGGACTCCTGCGGGCTCGTCGGCGCGCCTCTTAGCGCGAACACTTCGTACGTATAATCATGGTCCGGTTTCGCGGAAAAATCCGACCAGGTGAAACCCTGAATAGGATGTTGCCGGGTTGAATAAAGAACACCGGGAGGAGGAGACAGCTCCACGCTCGCGAACGTCTTATATCCAGACAACCAATATTTCTCGCCCTCCGTATGGTCTTCTCGTCGCAAGGCAAAGCCGAGAAGGCCCGGACACTTTAGTTCGGGCAAGTCCATTCCGAGAAGCACAACGTGCGTCCCCGCAATCGCTTGAACGCTCAGATCTCCTTTTTGTTCCTTATTTCGCATTGTCTTGACGAGTTCTCATAAAGGCCATTCTTAGCAAAAGCTGGAGCAAAACGCTATCGGTGTTTAGAAGCAAGCGTCCGAAAGCGGTGAAGCGGCATGAACGTCGCTTCACCGCCGAGCACCGGGCACCGAGGGGCGATCACTTTCAGCGCCCCGAAGCAGCGCGGTCACAACACCCACTGCCCCGAGCACAGCGCACACCACGAAGGCAGCATGCAGGCCGGTCACGAACGTTTGCTGTAGCGCCCGCGCCTGCTCGACGCTGAGAGTCTCCCGGCCGGCTACCAGGGCCGCACCGGCCGCCGCGCCGCCGAAGCTCGTGAAGACCGCGCCCGCCACCGCGACGCTCAGGCTCTGACCGATGACGCGACCGGTGGCCAGTACGCCGGAGGCGACACCTAGCTCATCAGGCGGCGCGGCTCCCATGATCGCGCGCGCGTTGGGCGATTGGAAGAACCCCTGCCCGATCCCGGTGACGATCAGGCACAGAACGAGGTAGGCGATCGAGCTGGCTTGAGTCAACCCGCTCAGAAGAAGCAAGCCCGCGCAGGAGATGGCCAGCCCCAGCGGCGCGAGCCAGCGCGAGCCCACCCGATCCGCGAGCGCCCCGCTGACGGGCGCCACCAGCGCGAGCGTCAGCGGGAGCGGCGTGAGCAACAGCCCCGACCGGAGCGTGTCGAACCCATGCAACTCCTCTAGGTAGAACGGCAGGAGAAAGCTCACCGCGAAAAGGGCCAGCATGCAGATCATGAAGCTGACGTTCGCGAACGCGAAGACCCGCTTGCTGACCAGCGCCGGATCCAGAATGGGGGCGTGCACCCGCCGCTCCACACACGCCGCACCGGCCAGGGCGGCGACCGCAATCCCCATCGAGCCTAGGAACCGCAGCGAGCTCCAACCCCATTCCTGCCCGAAGGAGAGACCGAGGGTCAGCGCGGCCAGCCCAGTAGCGAGAAGCGCGGCGCCGGGCAGGTCGAAGCGCTGCCGTTCTAGGTGGTAGCGCTCGGTGAGCAGACACCAGGCGGCGAGGAGAGCCAGTGCACCGATCGGCAGATTGACATAGAAGATCCACCGCCAGCTCAACGCCTGGGTCAGGATTCCGCCGATGGTTGGCCCCATGCTTACACCCAGCGCCAGGAGGATCATGTTGAGGCCGAGCGCCCGGCCGCGCTCGGCGGCCGGGAACGAGCGCGTGATCATGGCAACGTTGACGCAAAGGATGGCGGCCGCACCCAGGCCCTGGAAGCAGCGCGCGGCGATGAGTGTGCCTAGTGAGGGCGCGGCCCCGCAGACCGCCGAGCCGAGTGTGAAGACCGCGAGACCGGCCAGGAAGAGCGGCTTGCGTCCCAGCATGTCGGCCAGCCGTCCAAAGGTAAGCAAGACGGCCGCGATGACGACGAGATACCCGATTAAAACCCACTCGATATTGCCCGACAGCGGTACGCCAAAGGCGTGTGCGATGGACGGCAGGCCGATGTTGACGATCGAAGAGTCCAGCGTCGTCATAAAGGTCGCAGTCCCCGAAAGAGTCAGCACGACCCACTTGTTCGCACGCTCCGCGGGATCGACGTGCGTCGGCGTTGCGACGTCGACGTGCGCCTGCCGCGAGGCGGCATGGCCGCAGAGGGCAGACGAGACGACGAGCGCAATAGGGGCCGAGCGTGATGAACTCGACTCTGCGCCAAACACCTCCACGTCGGCATCCGCCAACCGCCGTGGCTGCTCCTGTTTGCTCATAGAGGCTCGCCGTCGCTAGACGCTCCCTTCAGTCGACGGGACCGTCAAGCTTAAGGGCTCTCAGGTTCACCCACGCAGCCATCGCGCGCGTTCCCTCACTAGCCGCTGTCCATTTCGGCTTCCTGATATCCGCCTAACATCACTACATCTTTCAAGATTCCAGCGGTCGGCTTTCCGGTCAGGCTCGTTAGCTCAAAACTATGGCAATGGAGATGGATTGGTGGATATCGTCACTGCATTGCGCATACGAATGCGATAGCGCTTGCCTTTCTTCAGGTGAAAGGAAGCTGGGGCAATCTCACCAGTCGTGGAGAAGGCCACGCCATTCATCGTCCATCGGTTGCAGCCTTCCTTGGCGGCGTTGTCCTTCGCGAAGATCATCTCGATGGGTTGCGGGCTCCCTTTTTGGGGATAGCCGAATTGTGGGCGCCACTAAGCGAAATTGTCTATAGTCCATCTAGGAAACGCCACTCGGTAGTGGCATGTGATCCAGACGTCTTGCAATCGGGTGAGAACGGCTACAACTGGATCAGCCCACGACGTGTTGCGGTGGCAACAGCTTCCGTGCGGCTGACCACATCCAGTTTGCTGAAGATACTTTTGATGTGGGTTTTCACCGTTCCTTCGCTGATGAACAACTCGGCGCCAATCTCCTTGTTACTCTTGCCAACTGCCATCCGCTGCAGCACGTCGATCTCGCGCGGGCTTAATGCCTCGCCGCTGACGCGCTCAGCTAGTTTCGCGGCGAGTTGGGGCGGCAGGTAGGTTTCGCCGGCGTGCACCCTGCGAACGGTATCCACCAGCGCATCGCGCGCGGTGTCTTTCAACAGGTAAGCTTTCGCGCCCGCTTTGATGGCGCGATAGATGTCTTCATCACCATCATAAGTGGTAAGCACGACGATCTGCGCGTTCCCGTCCAGCTCCCGGATTTCCTTGATCGCGCCAACGCCATTCAACTCAGGCATGCGCAAGTCGAGCAACGTCACGTCGGGTCGATGCTCTTTCCAAAGTTCGACCGCTTCGCGCCCATTGCTGGCTTCGGCGACCACGACCATGTCCGACTTACGTTTAACTAACGAGACCAAGCCTTCGCGGACCACGCTGTGATCGTCCCCAATCAAAATACGGATGCGTTTCTTTTTTGCGCTACTCGGTTTCT
>QHXE01000611.1 GCA_003222835.1 Acidobacteriota bacterium
ACAGCTATCCGGTGGACACGAAACCCGCGGCGGTGATCTTGGGAATGGTGAAACGCTTTCGCCAGGAGTGGACGCCGGAACGCGCCGACCGCGCCCGCGCGCTGCGTATGAGCCCACGCCAAATTGTGATCGTCGCCTCGTTAATCGAAACCGAAGCCAAACTTAAGGAAGAGCGCCCGCTGATTGCGTCGGTCATTTACAATCGATTACACAAGGGAATAGCGCTGGGCATCGATTCGACGATCGTGTACGCGTCGAAACTCGCCGGCAAATGGCGAAACGACGGCAGAGTTTACTTGAGCGACGTTAACCGGCGCTCTCCTTACAACACGAGAATCTTTGTTGGGTTACCACCGGGACCGGTTGGTGCGCCCGGGGAAAGCTCGATCGATGCGGCTTTAAATCCCGCGGAGACTGATTACCTGTACTACGTGCGCGAGCCCTCAAGAGACGATGGCGCGCACAATTTTTACAGCAAAGAAGCGGACTTTGAGAGAGGCGTTCGTGCATTGCGCGAGTGGGAAAGGACGCGCGTGGTGGGAAGATGAGCGATGCTACACGAGCGGCGAACCATTTTTCATTTGTCATTTGGGTGTTACCTCCCGGCTAAACCGGCTAATCAAATAGCAAATGAAAAATGTCAAATGCCAAAAGATAAATGAATCTGATCCGGTCTCCTTGTGTTTGCAGATCATGTGCTCTATCCTCGGAATGTCCCCCTCCGGCTGAGGCTCTTTAGCAAGGAGGTTAGTCTATGAAATATCCGGCATATTCTGTGGCGTTGATCGTTTTGATTGGGGTTACATCCGTCGCATTCGGACAAGGCAAAGGCGTCGATTCGCAGAATCAACGTATCACCGACACAGGCAACAGCCGTGCGGCAGGAAACAACGGTACGAAGCAGGATACCGGCACCACGGGTTCCGGAATCAATTTCGGAAAAGACAAGACGCGGACGACGACACGTGATGCGCGATCGGAAATTGATTGTTGACGACGCGGCCTCGAAGCCGAGCGAAGGAATCATCATCAGTCAGCCCTACACCTTTATTAAGGGTGCCGTTGTCACGCAATCCGAGCTGAGTCGCTTTGCTCGTCTCGAGACGGCAGGTGCTCGCGGCTGGACCCGCGCCCGATACACAATCACGGTTGAGGTACAGGCGATTGACGGTGGCAGCTCGAACATTTCAGTGAACGCAAAGGTTGAAGGCCGCACTGACGGCCCCACCGGCGCGGAGTGGACAACTCTACAAAGTACCGGCGCCGCTGAGCAGGATTTTCTGAGCGCGTTGATCGAAAACGTCACCGGTTCGGCTCCCGGCAAACCTTAAAGGTAGATAGCATCATCTCAGACAGTCTGGAGTTTAGAGCTTTACTTTCATGCAAATCTTAAATCAATTAGAGACTGAACCGATCCCGATCGACGAAGAAGAAAAGCGTCACACTCAGCGGCTGCTGGTCGGGATGCTTTGCGCGCTCCTTTTGACGAGCGCCATTTTCGGCGGATACATCTATCTGCGGAAGCGGCACGAACGCCAGGTGGCTGCGGCCGTAGAATGGAAAGAAGACGCTGCTGAGCGGGACGATCCACAATATCTCTAACGAGTCACTTCGCAATCTGGCAGTCGAGTTGCAGCTCAGGCGACGCACTGGTGGCGGCGTTGAGGCGCGAACTATAACTCCGGATGCGACCGACTTGGCGCCTGACGGAAAGACTCGCTACAGTCTCGAACTGCTGGCTGCTGATTACGTGAGCGCTACTTTCTCTCACGTT
Source organism: Acidobacteriota bacterium (assembly GCA_003222835.1). The sequence goes on from QHXE01000611.1 coordinate 1,775, forward strand.
CTGGCTGGTGACGGCGGCGCCCAAGTGGCTTTCAAAGCTTTCCCCGGCGCGGCCCGTCCACCAATGGAACCGCCCGCTCCCAAGACAATCACAGTTAGCCGTCCCGCGCCTAAAGGTGAAGAGTTCATCAATGGCCCCGATAACCCAGGGAAGGTGCCTTAGTCGTTTCAGAAGCGTGAGCAGCAGCGACCGGATCATTCTCCATTTCTCATTTTTCAATTCCCATTTTTCATTTACCAAAAGAAACTTCCATTTTCGCAGCCAACGATCCGTTCGGGTTCGCTCGTCACAGCAACGCGCTTCTCTGCTTGAGCGCGGGAACGGCTTTCGCTAGGATTGCTGAGGAGCATCCGAATGTTTCGACTTCAGATTGAGGCAAGACTCTCGTGGCGCATGCGCATCGTGATGATCGCGAGCGTTGTGTTGTTCCTGGCCACCGTGACTCAAGCTCAGTCCTCGCGAGACCCCGGCGTGCCACCTTCGGCAGTTCCTGGCAAAGCAGATTCGTCAGACACTAACTTTGGCTCTCCCGAAAACGAGATGCGCAGTAAGCTGCTTTTGAAAGAAGAGAAGAAGCAATACGACGAGAATGTCGCGCGTGCTCGTGAAGTTTCACAGCTTGGCTCGCAAGTGCAAGAAAGCTTCGCTGCGAAGAAGCTATTCGGTTCGGATGAGGGCAAGAAGTTGGAGCGGCTGGAGAAGCTGACCCGCAGAATCCGCAATGAGGCCGGCGGTTCTGAATCTGATGCCGAAGTGAAGGACATTCCCGGCGAGATAGAAGCCGCCGTCAAGCGTCTCGCTGACGTGGCGGAGGAACTCTATAAACTGGTCGAAAAGACGCCGCGTCATGTGGTTTCAGCCGCCGTGATCGATCAAGCCAATAAACTGATCGGGTTAGTCCAACGTCTGCGGAATTCAAATCGCTGAATACCATGCTGGTGAAATACCAGACGAAATTCGCCACGAAAGCAATCCTTTTGTCTTTGGGAGCAGTTCTCTGTGTGAACTCTGTGGTTCTCAGTGCCTCTGTGGTGAAAGTCGCCTCGAAAGACTCACCACAGAGACACCGAGATTTCACAGAGCTTCACAGAGGAGATCGTGCACGACCTGATGCATCAGCTTACCGTTCGCTGTTGTCGCCGCAGCAACAGGACGAGGTCGTGCGTGTGAACGCCGATCTCGTCGTCTTGAATGTGACAGTGCTTGATAAGGACGGGAAATTCGCTTCGGGACTCAAGCGCACAGACTTTCGCGTTTTCGAAGACGGAGCGGAACAGAAAGTCGCGACCTTCGCCACCGAAGAGACGCCATTCGCCGCGGCGCTCTTGCTTGATACTTCCGGTAGCATGGAAACCCGCCTCACGCTTGGTCGGAGCGCCGCGATTCGATTTCTGGATGGTTTGCGCGAGGAAGATGTAGCAGCGGTCTACAGCTTCGACTCAAAGGTAGAACAGTGGCAGGACTTCTCGCCGGGTCGCGATCTTGCTCCAAAAGTATTCGGCTTAAAGACAAAGCTGATGACCGCTCTGAACGACGCTGTCTTGCGCGCCGCCGACGATCTTGCTAAACGAGAAGAGAAGCGGCGCGCCATCGTCGTCTTGTCGGACGGAGGCGAGAATTACAGTCGTGCCAGCGGCGACAAAGCTCTCGATCATGCGTCGCAGGCAGGCGCGACCATTTATGCTGTGAACATGTCTGAAGAAGGTCCGACTCGCGATCTGGCCGGCGCCGCAATCATGAGAAACCTCGCCGAAAAAACCGGCGGCCGCTACATCTCGACTCCGGGTGGGCAGCAATTGCGTGATGCGTTCGCCGCGATTGCCGAGGAGTTAGGCCATCAATACACACTCGCGTATCGACCGGTTAATCGCGATCGCAACGGCAAGTGGCGCGCAATCGATGTAAAGCTTTCGCGTGAAGGTGTGACTCTACGTACTCGCAAGGGTTATCGTGCGCCGAAGAGTTAGATACTCGTCTCATTCCGTGCGCGGTCGCGGTGGCGATCGATAGCGAATTTGATTAGCTGATCGATGACACGCGGAAAAGGAATTCCCGATGCCTCCCACATTTTGGGAAAACCCGACACATCCGTTAGTCCAGGCAAGGTATTTATCTCGTTTACCATCAACGAACCATCCGGCTTCAAGAAGAAATCCACCCGCGAAAGGCCCGAAGCGTCGATTGCCTGATAGGCTTTGACGGCCATCTGCTGAATCTTCTTTGCCGTCGTTTTCGAAACTCGCGCAGGAACGACAAAATCAACGTGGCCAGTGCTGGAATATTTCTCGGTGTAATCGAGAAAGCGCGCCCCTTCATCGTGCACCAAGTATTCGCCGGGCACACTTGCTTGTGGTTCGTCGTTGCCGATGACGGCGCACTCGATTTCGCGTCCATCAACTAACTCTTCGACGATTATTTTGCGGTCGTAACACGCAGCCAGTTCAATTGCTTTCGCCAGTGAAGTTTTATCGGTCGCCTTCGACACGCCGACTGACGAGCCGAGATTCGCGGGCTTGACGAAAGCGGGAAAGCCGATTTGACGAATCACCCGCCGCGAGACTCTGCCGCTGTCGGCTTCCCATTCCGATCGCAGAAACCAGAGGTAGCCACAGATGGGAAGGCCGGCATCACGGAACAGCGCTTTCATCGTGACCTTGTCCATTCCGCACGCGGAGGCAAGCGTGCCACAGCCGACGAACGGAATGGCCGCCATCTCGAGCAAGCCCTGAATCGTTCCATCTTCGCCGTAAGTTCCATGCAGAACTGGAATGACAACGTCAAGCGGTTCCGATGATTCGTCACTATCAAGTCGCATCAGACCGCTGCGTGATGGATCGCCGATTATCGCGACATCTTCTTTCGGTCCGCCGCGCGTGCGGGAAGAGAGCAAGCGTCTCGTCCTTCCGGCAATAGCTCCGCGGCGGCCGCAGGCGCCAGCCAGTTCCCTTCCTTAGTGATGGCTATGGGAACAACTTCGTACTTAGATTTGTCGATCGCTTCGATCACCGATCGCGCGGAGCGGACCGATACTTCGTGCTCGCCTGAGCGGCCGCCGAAGATCACGCCGATGCGAAGTCTTTTACTCATTTGTTCGATTAACCTCAGTCTGTCGTTGGACGATAAACTTTGGGAGGCCTTAAGCAGATCCTACGGACGACTCATGAAAATCTGGATCGACAAACTGAAGTTTGTCGGACATCAGAGAATCGTTTTTCCCAAGGCCGATAGTATTAGTTCCACGCCGAGCTCGGCGGTGCGGTTATTCACATCGAGCGCCGTATTAATCTCAACTACTTCGACTGACCGCATGCCTCCCGCTTCAGCGATTTTCTCCATCGTCAGATGGGCCTCGCGGTAGGTTAGTCCGCCACGCACCAGCGTCCCTGAACCCGGCGCGTCGCGCGGATCGAGCGCGTCCACGTCGAAAGTAACACAATAACCGGCACTGCCCTGCGTGGCAATTGTAATCGCTTCATCCATGCAAACGCTCAAGCCGCGTTCGTCAATTTCGCGCATCGTGAAAAATCGAATGCCAGTCCGGCGAATCAATTCGCGCTCGCCGGGATCGATGTCCCTCGCGCCGACGTGTGCGCACAGTTTGGGATCGAATTTCGGAGCCACACCCCCGACGTTTACCAGTTCCGGTGCCCCGTATCCCAGCAATGCGGCCAGAGGCATGCCATGAATATTTCCGGACGGCGTGGTCGCGGCGGTGTTCATATCGGCGTGAGCGTCAAGGTAGATCAGGCCCAGGCTTTTGTCGCGTTTGCGGAAACTCTTCACGACTCCGGCGAGCGATCCGATCGCAATCGAATGATCGCCGCCAATCGTAATCGGTAACTCGCCTGCGTCAACGATCTTTTCAATCGCGATCTCCAGCCGCTCACATACTTCATGGATCTCTGACAGGTATTTGAGTTTCTCGGTCGGGGCAGGTGTTGATTGTGTTTCTTCGATTTCCAGATCGTCCAGGTCGTTGACTTCATATCCCAGCTTCCTGATCCGCTTGGTAAGACCCGCGACGCGCATTGCCGATGGACCCAAATCAACGCCGGCCATGCTCTGCCCGAAACATAGCGGAACGCCAAGAATACTTAGGCGCTTTCCTTCGCCCGGCAGTTTGAGTGGTGCTAAGTTGTCCATTTCATTTATTCAAAGAAAAGACTCTCCTTGGCGAATCGAAACTCGATTATCTTAAAACTCGCCCCCAGCAGGAAGCAATTCCGTCAATAAACCTAGCAAATTGACCTGCAATTTATGTTAGGCTTTTCGCCGATGGGAAGCGACGGAGCCAAACAACCAGCAACGTCTCGTTCGCTTGGTAGACGACTCTGGTGGTTGATCCTGGGAAGAGCGGCGACGGCTGTACTTTTGTTGTTGCTCGGGTCTTTCTGGCGACACAACGCGCTAGAGAGCAGTCTCAGCGGTTCACTTCGCCGCGTCGCGCCAATCTTGTGGACGGTGGCAGCACTGACCATTATCTATTCCGCCGCTCATCCGGTGTGGAAGAATTATCTGGCGCAATCGCGTTTTCAATTATTTGCCGACGTGCTGCTGGTCACCTGGCTGGTTTGGGCTACCGGCGATCTTCATTCACCTTACGCAGCGCTCTACATCGTCGTGATTTCAGTTTCGAGTTTGTTCATCGGACCGCGCGGAGCGTTGATCACCTCACTCGGCAGCGCAGCGGCATTCAATGCTTGTACTCTATTTGCGCTCAACGGAATTGGGCCCGTCGCAAGCGGCGCGATGTCTAACGAATCTCTGGCAAATGCTATTCAATCGATGGGGCTCTCCGATGTCTCATTCCTGGTCGTCGGACTGCTAGCGGGGAAACTGGCGGAGCGTCAGTTGCGCTCTGATGTACAGCTCGCTGCGGCCACTCGGTCACTCGCAGACCTGCGCGCCCTTCATGAGCGCATCGTGGAATCGATTCGCTCAGGAGTCGTAACCACCGATCTGCTGGGACGCATTTATACTTTCAATGCGGCTGCTGAAGAGATTACGGGTTACAAATTAGCTGATGTGCGAGGGCAGGACGCCTCGATTTTTTTCGGCGACATGACGCGCCAGATTGCCGCCTCGATGAACGCCGCGACTACTGGAACAGTCAGTCCTAGATTTCAAGCTGATTGCCTTACCCCAAACGGATGGGCATTGCGTTTAGGGTTTTCCATCGCGCCGCTGTTTGCCGAAGCGGGCGAGACAAGTGGCTTGGTGATCACTTTTCAGGATCTGACTGACGTGCGCGCGCTGGAAGAGACTTCGCGACGACAAGATCGAATGGCCGCTGTCGGGCGCCTGGCGGCGTCGATTGCGCACGAGATTAGAAATCCGCTGGCGGCAATGCGCGGCTCGATCCAGATGTTGCGCGACGAAATGGACGGCGATTCGGAACAGACTCAGTTGATGGAGATCATTCTGCGCGAATCGGACCGGCTCAATAATATTGTCGCTGATTATCTGAATTATGCGCGGCCAAAGCCCGCGGAACTAAAAGACGTGGAGTTATGCAGTCTGGTGCGTGAGACCTTTAAGCTTTTGCGCAACAGTTCGGAGATCGGCGCGCGCCACTCGCTTGAAGAGGATCTACCCGATCGCCCGGCGATCGTGTCAGGAGATCCGGAGCAACTCCGACAGGTTTGCTGGAATATCGCGCGAAATTCTCTTAAGGCCATGTCGAGCGGCGGCACTTTTCGCATTTCTTTGGCAGAGGTCGATGACAATCGTCTGCGGCTTTCATTCACGGACACCGGCTGCGGCATGTCGCCGGAACAGGTTGAACAGTTGTTCGAGCCGTTCACATCGACGACGGGCGGCACCGGCCTGGGACTTTCAATTGTCTATCAAATCATTCGGGATCATAATGGTACAATCAACGTACGCAGCCGGCTCGGAGAAGGAACTACCATTACGGTTGAATTGCCTGTTACTAGTTGATAAATGCCGAATATTCTCATCGTCGATGATGAACTGAGCATGCGTCAATTTCTGACGCATCTGTTTCAGCGTGAGGGCCACACCGTGCGTGTCGCGGAAAATGGCCGCCGGGCCATGACCCTTATGAGTGAGCAGCCCGCCGACGTGGTGATATCGGACGTAAAGATGCCGGACATGGGCGGCATCGAACTACTGCGGGCGGCACGCGAGCTGAATTCAAATATCGAAGTGATCATGATGACCGCGTTCGCCAACGAAGCGACGGCGCACGAAGCGTTTCTGCTCGGTGCTTTTGATTTCGTCCACAAACCATTTGACAACGAACTATTGAAGGAGAAAGTGGCGCGCGCGCTGCAGAAGATTTCCATCGTCAAAGAAAAGCAGGCGCTCCAGGACGAGAACGACGCACTAATTAAGGGACAGCGCGCGCGCGGAAAACTTAGCAACATCATCGGACAGTCCGATCGCATGCAGGCGGTTTATCAGATGATTGAGACTGTCGCTCAGGTCCAATCGACGATTCTGATTACGGGCGAATCCGGCACCGGCAAGGAACTTGTCGCCCGCGCGATTCACGATCTAAGTCCGCGCGCAAACAAACCATTCATCTCAGTGAACTGCGGCGCGTTTACCGAGACATTACTCGAGTCGGAATTGTTTGGCTACGTAAAGGGCTCGTTCACTGGCGCAACCGCAAACCGAAAAGGCCTGTTCGATGCGGCAGATCAGGGAACAATTTTTCTCGACGAGATTGGCGAGATGTCGCCGGCCATGCAAGTAAAACTTTTGCGTGTTTTGCAAGAGCGCAAAGTGCGGCCCGTCGGCGCTCACGAAGAAACCGAGGTCGATACACGCGTGATTGCCGCCACGAATCGGGACTTGGCGGCGATGGTCAAGGACGGCACTTTTCGTGAGGATCTGTTCTATCGTATTTCGGTGATTCCGATGGAGCTTCCTCTCTTACACGAGCGCGGCGCAGACATTGCAGAATTAACGGAACACTTTATCAAGAAGTTTTGCGCGCAGACAGGACGATCGATATCGATCAGCCCTCAGGCGTTACAGCTGCTTGAAGCTTACTCGTGGCCCGGGAATGTCCGCGAGTTGGAGCACACAATCGAACGCGCGGTCGCGCTGGAAAAGACGGACACGATTCAGCCTGAACGCCTTCCGGATCAAGTAACAAAGTACAGCCAGGCACGAATTTCCTCGGAGTTAGAATTGCCGAGCGAAGGCATTGACCTCACCGCGCATTTGGACCAATTGGAGAAGACGTATGTCATGGAAGCGCTCCGGCGGACCGACGGCAATCAAACCAACGCAGCTAGTCTTCTGAAGATGTCGGTGCGCTCGCTGCGCCACTTGCTGGACAAACACGGCATCCGCGGTCTCACCGCTCAGATGCGTGATGAAAGACGAACGGATTCGATTCCGCGCCGTCGCGCGACCGATCCTTATCCACGCCGACGCGCTGAAGATTTTGACGAGAACGCGAACGACTCCGGCCAGGCGGCGACCGCCGGTGAGCGCTGAGGTTTGTGTGCGCCGGCAGAGCGGTACGCACGCCTCCGGCGTGCATCGTACGCGCGATGTATTGGGGCACGCCGGAGGCGTGCGTACCGAGCTACTGACGCACTCCAAAACTTTTCTTTTGACGAAAACCGTCACCGTCCCGCTGACATAATTTGTCAGACCCACACTTGCTGCCATTTAAGTTCCTGAGACCTCGCTATCGTTTCCTTTGAATTCTCTAAGAATTGTTTCGTGCTTCACTCAATTCGTCCTCGTGGCACGGGGCTTGATGAGAGGGTCGCGACAAATCGCGCGCTGCGGTTCATCGACGAGACAAAGCCGGTGGCGCGAACGAGCAAACAAAACCAGCTTATCTCTTTAAGGAGCAAATGAAAGACATGATGAAAAAGAATCAGAAGGGCTTCTCGTTGATCGAGCTGCTCATCGTTGTGGCGATTATCGGCATTATCGCCGCGATCGCTATCCCTAATCTACTCGCTTCTCGCCGCGCCGCGAATGAGGGTTCAGCCCAGCAGTCACTGCGTACGCTTAGCAGTGCGGAAGCGACCTACTACTCAACCGCCGGCAACGGCAATTATGGAACCATGACTCAAATGATGAACGCG
>QHXE01000759.1 GCA_003222835.1 Acidobacteriota bacterium
TGCTCGTTTTCACTTTAATAACAATTGGAACACGGTTCACGGCGGGACAAGCGAACCAACCGACGCCGGCCGTTGCGCGTCGTGCGCAACAAACAGTTCCCGCACCGCAATACATCCCCCCGCATGATTATGATCAGCGCAATATCAGGCTCGATCTGAAATTCGATTGGGAGCACGAACAGGCTATCGGCCTTGCGACCATCACGTTGGCGCCAACAGTCAAGGACCTTCGACGCGTAGATTTTGACGCAGCCTACATGACGATCTCCGGAGCTACACTCAGTTCAGGGTCGACGTTGAAATGGGACTACGATGCGAGCAAGGAAAGACTGTCGGTACAGCTAGATCGCGCTTATCAGCCGACGGAGGAACTCACCGTCGTGATTTCGTATCACACGAATCAACCACCGCCGGAAAAACGCGCGGGACTTGGCGGCGGTGGTTTGAATTTCATCAAGCCGCGGCCTGATGAACCGACCCGGCCTCGGCAGGTTTGGTCCCAGGGCGAGGCCGAGTCAAATCATCTCTGGTTTCCGAGCTTCGATCATCCGAATGATTTCATCACCTCAGAAATCGTCGCCACGGTAGAAAAGCCGCTCAGGGTAATTTCAAATGGCAAACTGATCAGCGCGAAGGACAATCCGGACGGCACGCGCACCTTCGACTGGAAGATTGACGAACCGCACGCAACTTATCTTACCTCGATCATAGTCGGTGAATTTGTGCCCGTCGTGGGCGAGTACGCCGGCGTCCCGATCATCACGAACGTTTACCGTAACGAACTCGAGGAAGGAAAAATCACCGCGGCGCGCTTGCCGGACATGGTCAAGTTCTTTTCGGAAAAAACCGGCGTGAAATATCCCTACGCCAAGTATGCGCAGACTACCGTGCGCGATTTTGGCGGCGGCATGGAAAACATCAGTGCCACCACTCAGACCGACAACATGATTCACGACGCGCGGACGGAACTCGACTCCACGGCTGATTCTTTGGAATCGCATGAGTTGGCCCATCAATGGTTCGGCGATTATGTGACCTGTCGCAGTTGGTCGGATATCTGGCTGAACGAGAGTTTCGCTACTTACTTTCAGGCGCTTTGGGACGAGCACAGTCTCGGACATGATGACTTCCTCTATCTCGACGTCCGAGGAAACCAGGAAAGTTATTACGCGGCGTGGGCGCGCGGGCAGCGCCGGCCGATCGTGACGAAAAACTATGCAAACCCGGATGCGGTGTTCGACACTTACGCTTATCCGCGTGGCGGAGCCGTGCTGCATATGCTGCGCACGTTTCTGGGCGAAGACAATTGGTGGCGTTCGATCAATCACTATCTAAC
>QHXE01000760.1 GCA_003222835.1 Acidobacteriota bacterium
CGCGACCTTCAGTAAGGACGATTCGATCTTCGTCACTCAGAGGTTCGGAACCGTCGACTACCACGATTAATAGATCGGCGTCGGCAGCTTCACGTCTGGCGCGGTCGACACCGATGGACTCTATCGCATCTATCGACGCGCGAATCCCAGCAGTGTCAAGTAACAACACCGGTGCACCGTTGATGTCAATCCACTCTGTAAGTGTGTCCCTGGTCGTCCCGGGAATATCGGTTACTATGGCACGGTCGCGTCCCAGTAAAGCATTGAACAGACTGGATTTACCTACATTCGGCCGGCCGATGAACGCTACTTTGATTCCGTCGCGAAGGAGCCGGCCGGAGCGAAACGTATGAGCGAGTTGTGCCAAGTCTGCTTTCAGCGCGTGCAGCGAATCGAGGATCTTCTCGCATTCAAGCGCGGGAAGATCATCTTCTACGAACTCAAGCGAAGACTCGAGGCGAACGATTACGTTCAGAAGGTCTTCTTTGGCCGGTTGAATTGTTCGCGAAATCTCGCCTCTTAACTGGCGCGTTGCTTGAACTACTGCGGCTTCGGTATGCGCGTCGATAAGGTCGCGAATGGCTTCGGCCTCGGTAAGTTGCATGCGACCATTGCTGACGGCACGAAGCGAGAATTCTCCGGGCTCGGCCAAGCGCGCATCGAGAGAGAGTGTGATGTCGATGATCGTGCGCAACAATACCGGAGATCCATGACAGTGTAACTCTACGACATCCTCTCCCGTGAAAGAATGATGCGCTTTGAAAAAGCAAACGAGCGCTTCATCGAGTGTATCTCCGCTTTTCGGATCGCGCAGGTTCTTCAAACTCAGGAGATTGGGTTGAGGCTTAAATGAATCTAAGCCGACGAGATTACGCAGGATACCAAGCGCATCCGGACCGCTGAGTCTGATGACGCCGATGCCTCCGCGTCCAGGGGGCGTCGACAACGCAACTATGGTATCAGTTTGGGTAACCACGGTGCTGATTTTATCGAACAGTACGAGCTGAATTCGGCGAGACGTTCACTTCAGAGTGACTCGAAGTCGGCGCGAGTTACCTTCGCCGATCGATTCGGTAACAAGGTCATCCTCCTCGGCGAGACACAAATGAATCACCCGCCTCTCGCCTGGCTCCATGGGGCCGAACACAAAAGGGGACGAGGTGTCGCGGACTTGGCGCGCCGCATGCTGGGCCATGGCGCGCAACTCAGCCTCTCTGGAAGCCCGATAATCGTTAGCATCGCAAACGATCCGCTGACCTTTGGGCAAGGTGCGGCCGAATGCCTGATTGAGAATCTGTTGCAGCGCGTCCAGTAACTCGCCGCCTTGACTCAACAATAACGCACTATCAGGGCCCTCGATCGCCAGCAAGCAACTCACATCTGAATCACTTGCCGACGCACGCAGATCAAATCCCGCACTATCGAATATTGAGTTGAGCAACTGCTCAGCGTTGTCGCATGTATTCTCCATTTCGATAAAGGGG
>QHXE01000761.1 GCA_003222835.1 Acidobacteriota bacterium
GCTCCGATCGCGAGTAGCAAACTCGCCAACATTCCCGCGATCGCGCCTTCCCAGGTTTTGCCTGGACTCACGTTCGGAGCGAGCTTGTGCCGGCCAAAGGTTTTCCCTCCATAGTATGCGGCGCTGTCTGCGCCCATAATTACCAGGAAGAAAAACGAGAGCAGATGCTTCGAGAGTTGGGGTGCAAAGCCTACGCGTAACGCAACGAGATGGCCGCCGAGCAGGACGATATACAGAACTCCCAGCACGGTGATTCCCGCAGACGTAATCATTCGATCGAAAGGCGCGCCGCGTAACATCGCCGCCGTCAGCGTGCCAATCGTGAGTAAGATGAGGATGAACTGAATCATCAAGAGATCGAGTTTTCCTGGCTCACTCAAAAAGAACACAATAAACAGCGCCGACGCGCCCAAGAATCCGGCTACAAAATCAGCGCGAGTCTGTTGCTTGCGCGCCAACACCCAGAACTCGACGAGCGCGAGGACCATCGCCACGGCAGCCAACGCGACGAATAGCAAAGCTAATTTCTCGACGACAATTGAAGCGATCAGGATCGGCAGGAACACGACCGCGGTTAGTATTCTGGCTACTGATGGTGGAATGCTGGCGAGTTTCGACGTTGGTTTCGGTTTTGGTGGTTGAGATTTCAAGTTGACGGCCTGGAGTTAGAAGTCGAGTTCCGCGAAGAGTTCGGACAGCGGCATAGAGAAGCCCGGAATTACATCTTCGCCGTCAACAGAGTCAGCCGCTTTAAGCAGGCGATCGGGCTGTGGCGAGTGATATACAAGAACCGTCTCCTCTTCAGGATTCAGAGCCCAAATCAGGCGAGCGCCACTCTCAAAATACTCGACGATCTTCTCATGTAATCCGTCCACAGCATCGCTGGGAGAAAGGATTTCCACCACCAAATCGGGTGCGCCCTGAAAGAATTTCTTCGGCGTATGCCTCAGCCCTTGGAGGCGCTCCTTGGCGATAAACGAAACATCAGGTGAGCGAAGATTGCCGGACTTCATCCAATAGCCGGCACTCGACCCGCATACAACGCCGAGTTTTTTCCGGTGAGCGAAACCGCCAAGACCAATGATTAGGCGCGCGCCAATGTACTCGTGCTCGATGCCCGCGTTGCTCACGACGATTTCTCCTCCCACGAGTTCATACTTTCTGCCATCGTCCGGCAGCGCCATTAACTCTGCTTCAGTCCAGACCTTGTTTTCCACCAGAGCTTGCATGACATTCACTCCTTGAAATTCCCTGGGTACGCA
>QHXE01000826.1 GCA_003222835.1 Acidobacteriota bacterium
TTTCTTGCCGGCGAGGTAATGATAGTTTGTGGGAACGCTTCGCAATGGCAGCCGATCGTCTTCGATCGATTCTCGCTCGAACAAGCCATTGACACTGACGTAGTCGCCGACGATCGCAAAGCCGTTTTCGTTCAGAAGCTCTCGAAGATATGAATAGTCGAATGGCGATTCGAGCGTGCGATAGTGCTCCATCACCGCTCGCAACTCAGCTTCCGTGGTCGAGCCTGCGGATGGACGCTCGCCTTCGAGAATGAAGAGTACGCCGCCAACATCGAGCATCGACGCGATGTTGCGCATCACGGCGCGTTCATCTTCAAAGTGATGAAGAGAGTCGTAACAGATAACCGCATCGAATTTTTCGTCGAGCGGCACAGTTTCTATGTCATGAATCGCGAAGCTGCAGCGCAGCGTGGTCTCATGATCAATGTCGTAAGGAACGCTCGCCACGCGCCGGCGCGACATTTCAATTAGCGTGGGACTGATGTCGATGCCTTTCACCTGGTATCCGAGCCGCGCGAAATATTCGCTCAACCAACCTGAGCCGCAACCAACATCCAAAATCCTACTGCCCGCGGGAAGGGCCAGCGTAACGGCCATGTTGGCAAAGTCACAGAAGTGCCGGAATGTCTCGGCATCCATCCCTTCGCCCGCGTGCTTTGGCGGCTTGTTCGCGAGATTGTAGAAAGGCTTGGTTAGCAGATAGTGACGGCGCTCGTCATCAAGTTTGTCGACGTATTCAACGGCTGCGCACTTATAATCAATTCCTTCTACCTTGGGCATGCGACCGTTTGGCAGTCGGGTGGGCTGCGATTCCTGTTTGCCATTAGGCGAGACCGCGATTGAATCGAGGTGGGAACTCTCTCCAACCGCGCGATAGTTAGAATCGTTCACCTTCTCAGGAATTATTCCCGCGATTTCCTCCGACACGCTGCGCAGAAAGATTTCGTCGGAAGATTTCAC
>QHXE01000827.1 GCA_003222835.1 Acidobacteriota bacterium
TCTCAAGACCCGGAAATAGCCATAAGCGATTTCAATCAGAAACTGCGAATCTCTGAGCGTAGGTCCCGAGAAGCGGGATTTTCGCTAACTGCGATTTGGGGGCTGGCGTACTTTCCGAAATCGCGACTTTCCAGGACTTGGCTCTCACGTTGTGGCCATTTCCTCGGAGTTTCTCTTCAGGTGTTGACAACCCTCCCCGAAGTTGCAATGCTCGAATGGGTTCCGACTTTCGTAAAGCCCGATCTCTCGAATCACCGTGGATATGGCCTTGTTTCAATCTATTTGAAAAGGTTCACGCTGAGCTTGAGAAGCTCAGATCGAACTTCGCGCAAGTCAGAACAGAAATGTTAAATGAGCGGGTGATTAGAGCTGAGCATCACTTGGGATTTAATGTAGTCTTATTCCCTGCTTCCGAAGCTCGCATGAGAGCGTGCTGCCAGCTATTAAGAACGTGGGAACCGGAAGCCCCTGAGAGGAGATTCCAACATGACGCTGTTTCGCACTGTCCTGCTTACGAGCGGTCTCGTCCTCGCGCTCTCAAGTGGAGCGGCTCAAGCGCAACCGAGCGCGCAAGACACACCGGCCAGTCGCGCCGCCAGCAAGCCTATGGTGACCTTGCAAATGCCGGCGCTGCCAGCCCCGGTCCCCGTCACCCTTAATCCTAAGACCACCGCTTTGCTGGTGCTCGACTACGTTGAGCCCATCTGCAACTCCCAGCCGAAATGCAAGGGCGAGATGCTGCCGGCCATGACCCCATTCATGGCGCGGGTACGCAAGGCCGACCTGGTCGTGGCATATGGCACCCGCGAGGAGAACGTGTCCAAGTGGCTGCTGGAGGTCGCTCCAGAGCCGGGCGACATCAAGATCGTGAATACTGCCCAGGACAGGTTCTACAACACTGATCTCGATAAGGCGCTGAAGGCGAAGGGTATCACGACGATCATTATGGTCGGCTGGAAGGTCAGCGGCTCGGTGGCCTACTCATCGGTCGGAGCGACGGTGCGCGGTTACACCGTGGTCATCCCGGTGGATACGACCGCAGCCACCACCGACTACGAGCAGGTCATCGGTTTCTATAACATATTGAATCAGCTCAATGGCAACCTGACGAACCAGCCTTTGAAGCCAAAAGCCCCAACGCTGAGCCGCACGGACATGATCACCTTCCGATAAGCCATTTGGGGGCTTCTCCTGCAGCATTTTTGATTGATGAGAGAACCCAACTTGCCGGTTGAGCCGGCAAGGATTATCGGCAACTGGGAAAATGAGGAAAGTGGCACGGAGCCTCCGCCGACAGGATCGGGACGACTGTCAGAGCCGGGCGGCAGCGGCGACCAACAGAAAAAACGCGCCCGCCCCGGCTGCTAGAAAAAGTAACGTTGATATTCCCGTCGACCCTTCGGCAAAAATGTGTCCGTATTCGGCGAGCACCCATGCCGCGACGGCGATGCACACGGCAACTATTTCAATGGAGAAGGAGCGTCTGTCAATCAGCGAGAAGAAAGTGACTGTCGAATATGAGTTCCTCAACAATACAGACAAAGACGTAACCACCGAGATAGCATTTCCAGTGCCGCCGTACGATGAGACCTATCTCGATGCTAGCTTTAACAAAAGGATCGACGATTTTCGAGTGTGGGTTGAAGGGCGCGAGACGAAATTTCAGACCGAAGTCAAAGCAACCTTTGATCCACAATTCGACAGCGAGAGGTTTTACGTGCGCGATGGGGCAATCTCCCCATTTGGGCCGGATCTGGCTCCTGATCCCAATGGTGAGAAGCGGCGCGTCGCTGGCTCACCTCCTTCGGAGGTTTGTACGGTTGACTGGACTCCATCCGATGTGACACAATGAGTCACATGAAGACCATTACTATCCGCGAGCTTCACCAGGAAACAGGGCGGTGGGTCCGGCAGGCGTCAGCGGGAGAGGTGTATGTCACCGAACGGGGGCGCCTGGTTGCCAAGATTGTGCCGGCGTCCCCCCCGCCCACCAAGCCGTTCTTCGCCAATCCTCGCTTTACGCGGGACTATCTGGCTCACCGCAAGTCCCTTCGCGGAGGAACGGATTCGACGGAAATCATCAGCCAAGACCGCGACCGTGAGGTGCTTTGATCTATTTCGATACCAGCTATCTGGTCCGCCTCTATTATCAAGAACCCGGTGCAGATGCGGTTCGCGGTCTTGCGGCAACGGACCATGTGGCCTGTGCGGGCCACGGGCAGGCGGAAATGATGGCCGCCTTCCATCGGAAGCTGCGCGAAGGGGCCATCCGGCCAACGGCGTATGCCGCCTTAATGAACCAAGTTGCGGTGCATATCAAGGCGGGAGCTTTCCAGTGGCTGGCGCAGGATGGGGAGATCCTCTCCCGCGTCAGGCGCGTCTATCAGAATCTGCCAGCCTCGGTGTTTCTGCGAGCGGCCGATGCCATTCACTTGGCTACGGCTGCCGAGGCGGGCTTCCGCATGATCTATTCCAATGACGCGCATCTGCTGGCGGCGGCAAAACATTTCGGCATCGCGGGAAAGAACGTGATCCCCTAGAACCTCTCCCTTGGGTCGCCCGCTACAAACGGGTTTTTATCCCGTGCCGGTGAAGCCCGCCGCGGGAAACCGCGCCGGGCCACAAGTTCTCCGACCGGGTCACTGATGGCTTTCTCAGCAAGGGAGATTTTGAGTCGCCAGTGCTGAGGTTGCTGAGGTACTTCATTGCCGGAATCCTTACGCTCCCGGTGATCCCACCATCAACATCAAATACACCGTCAACGAATGGTCCCGCCGCATCAAGACACTGCTCAGCTGGCATTTCATCCACATTGTTGACGTGCAAGGCTTATGGGTGATTCAGGTGCCTAATGATAATGAAGGTTCAAGAGTAAGCGTTAAGCGAGGTGCATCTGTCGCGTGCGGTTTGCCTCTGGCAAACTGGGCGGATGGTCGCAAGGAGCGGGTCCGGGGAGAAGAACCGTGCCGTCGAATTCACTCTCGCTTTGGTGAGATATTCCTGCGAACCCCGCGTCGGCAGCTGCCCAGGAGCGTGAGCCTTCACTGAGGGTCCTGCCAACGGGGCACCAGGTCTTGCTGGTTGAGAGTTTGGATGAGATAGGAACCCACGTCCTCGCTGAAGAGAGTCTGGAGGAGCACATAGGTCCGGTTGACCACATCGATCATGAGCGTCTTCATCTCCTCGTCGCTGAGACGCGACAGTTTTGACCAGGGGATTTCACCGAAAGGGGTCTTCACCACCACGTCCGAGTAGTCGCCGGCTTGGGAAGAGGGAGTGATGCCGGCGTGGAAGTCTTCCAGGACCGTGTTGCGGAAGCAATGCAGCGCCATATATTTGGCCAGACGCTTCAGGACTTGTGGATTTTGGGCCAGAAGCCTTGCGCTCGTGCGATTCATCTCCCCACACCTCTGTCACTTTCCTATGTCAGGTGTGCGCACCGAGGCAAGGGTTAAATAGAGGTTGTCCGGGCC
>QHXE01000828.1:0-2314 GCA_003222835.1 Acidobacteriota bacterium
AAACGCGGCGCGCGCGATTTCGTTCCGAAACCGTGGGACAACGAGCGCTTGCTCACGATTGTCCGGACGCAAATCGAGCTCGCGAGCGCGTTGCGCAAAGGCCGTAAACTGGAAGCGGCGAACAAACTCCTTGGCGGAAATGTGCCGAACTTGATCGCGGAAGCTCCATCGATGCGGCCGGTGATCGAGATGATCTCGCGCGTCGCGCCGTCCGACGCGAACGTGCTCATCACCGGCGAAAACGGCACCGGCTAGAGTTTGGTCGCGCAAGCGCTGCACGCGCTCTCGCCGCGCGCCTCGCACAGCATGATCACGGTAAACATGGGCGGACTTCCGGAAACACTTTTCGAGAGCGAACTTTTCGGTCACGTCAAAGGCGCGTTCACCGATGCGAAGAGCGATCGCGCCGGGCGGTTCGAGCTGGCCGACGAAAGCTCGCTCTTTATGGACGAGATCGCGAACATTCCACTGAACCAGCAGGCGAAGCTGCTGCGCGTGATCGAGGCCGGCGAATTCGAGCGTGTCGGCTCGTCGAAAACTTTGCGCGCGAACGTGCGGATCATTTCCGCAACCAACGCGAAGCTGGCCGACGAAGTTGCGGCCGGACGTTTCCGGCAGGATTTGCTCTTTCGGCTAAACACGATCGAGATCGCGTTGCCGCCGTTGCGCAACCGCCGCGAAGACATCTTGCCGCTGGCGAACCATTTTCTGCTCCAACACGGGCAACGTTATCGCAAGGAGCTTGTCGGGTTCGATGAAACCGCCCGGGAACGATTGTTGCAGCATTCGTTTCCCGGCAATGTGCGCGAGCTCGATCACGTGGTTGAGCGTGCCGTGCTCATGGCGCGAGATCGACATCTTAAAGCGGCCGATCTCGGCCTAACTAGTGGCGCAGGCGAATCGCGGAGCCTGGAAGAAATGAGCCTCGAAGAAGTGGAAGCGTTCTTGATCAAGAAAGCGCTGGCCCGAAACGATGGCAACGCGCGGAAAGCGGCCGAAGCGCTCGGCCTGAGTCGGAGCGCGTTTTATCGGCGGCTCCAGCAATATGGACTCTAACTATTTCGGATTGCTGATTTCGGATTTCGGATTGTCGTTTTGATGAGACGCAGCCCGAAAGATCGATATCGCTTTTCGCATCAAGGCAAATTGACTTGGTACATTATCGGCGCGGTCGCGCCGGCCCTGATCATCACGTTGTCGATCTTATGGTTCGGCGATTTCAGCACCAAAGTGCAATGGACGTTGACCATCGTGATTCTCGCTTGCGCCGCCGGTTTCATTTCAGCCGCGCGAGATCATGTGGTGCATCCGCTGCAAACGATGAGCAATCTGTTGGCGGCGTTGCGGGAAGGAGATTACTCCATTCGCGCCCGCGGCGCGCGCGGTGACGATGCGCTGGGCGAAGTGCTGCTCGAGGTCAATTCGTTAGGCGAAACATTGCGAGTGCAGCGCCTCGGCGCGTTCGAAGCGACCGCGCTCTTGCGCACAATCATGGCCGAGATCGACGTCGCGGTTTTCACGTTCGATCCCGACCGGCGATTGCGCCTGGTCAATCGCACCGGCGAAAATTTGCTCGGGCAGCCGATGGACAAGTTGTTAGGCCGAAGCGCGGGAGAGCTTGGGCTGGCCGCTTGTTACGATGTCGATCAAGACGAGCCACTGACGCTATCGTTTCCCGGCGGATCCGGACGTTGGGGTGTGCGGCGGAGCACGTTTCGCGAGCGCGGATTGCCGCATGAACTGCTCGTTCTGACCGATCTCAGTCGAACGCTGCGTGAAGAAGAACGCCGAGCGTGGCAGCGGCTCGTTCGCGTGCTCGGGCACGAAATGAACAACTCGCTGGCACCGATCAAATCCCTGGCTGGCAGTTTGGAAACGTTATTGCGCCGCGAGCCGATGCCGCGCGACTGGAAAGACGACGCGGAGAGCGGGTTGAAATCAATCGCATCGCGCGCGGATTCGCTGAGCCGGTTTATGCAGGCCTACACGCGTCTGGCCAAACTTCCGCCGCCGCAAAAGGACGATGTCGATTTTGGCGAGCTGGTCCAGCGGGTGGTGAATCTCGAGCCACGACTCAAAGTGCAGATTGTGATCGGCCCGAAGCTGCGGATCAAAGCGGACGCGGCGCAGATCGAACAACTCCTGATCAATCTCGTGCACAATGCGGTCGATGCCGCGCTCGAAACTAATGGAGCCGTTACGATTGGTTGGCGCGAAGCGGGCGATTGCGTGGAAGTGGTGGTTAACGATGAAGGGCCGGGCATCATGAACCCGGGCAATTTATTTGTGCCGTTCTTCACGACGAAGCCCGGCG
>QHXE01000828.1:2480-4212 GCA_003222835.1 Acidobacteriota bacterium
ATCACTTCACAAATCACTCGCAAAACATCGACAATCTTTAATCGCTGATTTCCAACCATTTATAACTTGGTCGCAATGCGTGGCACGCGCATTGCGATAAGGCCAGTCGACTAAAAAAACCTTTGAATCCAGCGAGCGCGTCAGTCGCCTCTAACTGGAAACGGAAACAGAAAAAATTATGAAACCAACCCCATTCACAAATCAGAGCGCGCGGCAATTCCCGCTCGTCGATTATCATTATCATACCGCGACACTGGGAAGAGTTAGCGGGCGCTGTGTCAAAGCACCGAAATCGTTCCACGACATCAGCCGGGACTATTTTGATATCGAAGCGAACCACGACTTCCTGAGCGAGGCTGCAGTTTTTGCAACGCTAATCATCACGGCCGCGATGCCGATTGTAGCGGTCGCCTCTGCGGTGCTTCAACTCTGCCGCATGCTTCCGCTTTAAAGAACCTGTGACCCCACAACCGAAGAAAGACGATTCTACAATCGTTAGACCGACCGGTTTTACACTTGGTCTTTCGTCGATGGATGTTCCCCGCCAAGGCGTTGCCGCGAAAAAACGGAAGCGCCGCATTTTGATTATTTCGGCGAGCGCGGTCGGATTGCTGTTGGCGACGTTTGCCTTGTCGCGATTGAAGCCGGCGGCGCCGAGCGTGGAACGCTCGAGCGTCTGGATCGACATGGTGAAACGCGGCCCGATGGTGCGCCAAGTCCGCGGTCTCGGCACATTGGTTCCCGAAGACATCCGCTGGATCCCGGCGAACACAGAAGGCAGCTGCGAGAAAATTTTGATCTGGCCGGGAACAAAAGTCGAATCCGGTGACGTTATATTAGAGTTGACCAGCCCGGAATTAGAACAAAGCGCGAAGGATGCACAGTTGCAGGCGAAAGCAGCGGAGGCTGAGCTTGCGACCATGCGCGCGACTTTGCAGCGCGAATTGCTCGACCAGGAATCGAAGACAACGGCCGCCCACTCCGCATACGAGCAGGCGAAAATGGAGCGCCAAACCAACGACCAGTTGGCCAAGAACGGGCTGGTGGCTGAACTGGTTTACAAGACTTCGAAGATCAAAGAGGAGGAGTGTGCGAAGGGCGATGAGATCGAGCAGAAGCGGTTGGCGTTCTCGCGGGATTCCATCGAACCGCAACTGGCTTCCAAGCAGGCCGCGGTCGATCAAGCGAACCAGCTGGCCAAATTAAAACTCGACCAGGTCGAAGCACTGCACGTGAAAGCCGGAATGGCGGGGGTGTTGCAGCAGTTGCCGGTGCAAATCGGTCAGCGCGTTAAGGTCGGCGATAATCTTGCCCGCGTGGCCGATCCATCGAAGCTCAAAGCACAGGTCAAGATCGCGGAGACCCAGGCAAAAGATATTCAACCAAATCAACAGGCCGTGATCGACACTCGCAACGGAGTGGTGAAAGGCCACGTCAAGCGCGTCGATCCAGCGGTGGAGCAGGGAACAGTGACGGTGGACGTTGCCTTCGACGAAGAATTGCCGAAAGGTGCGCGACCAGACTTGAGCGTCGATGGAACAATCGAGCTCGAGCGACTGGACAATGTCGTCTACGTCGGTCGGCCCGCGTTCGGCCAGGAAAATAACACCGTCAGCATGTTCAAACTCGTCGCCGGCAGCAACAACGCTGTGCGCACGCCGGTGAAGCTCGGTAAAAGCTCAGTCAACACCATTGAAATCATCAGCGGCCTTAATCCCGGCGACCAGGTCAT
>QHXE01000829.1:0-2663 GCA_003222835.1 Acidobacteriota bacterium
AACGACGGCAAGAAGATCTGGTGGGATTTGCGGCCGCATCCATTCTTTCCAACGCTGGAATTTCGCATCTGCGATATTCCCACGCGCGTGGACGACACCGTCGCCATCGCCGCGCTGTTTCAGGCGATCGTGGCCAAGCTAACGAAATTGATTGAGAAGAACCTGGGATTTCGTCTCTACCGGCGGATGCTGATTCAGGAAAACAAGTGGCGCGCGGTGCGTTGGGGCCTGGATGGCAAGATGATCGATTTTGGGAAGCAGAAGGAAGTGCCGACGAAAGATCTAGTGCGCGAGCTTTTGGAATTTGTCGACGACGTGCTGGACGATCTCGGCTCGCGCAAAGAAGTCGAGCACATCCACACAATCCTCGAACGCGGCACCTCAGCCGACGAGCAACTCCGCATCTATCGCGAGACCAATGATCTCAAAGCCATCGTCGATCGTCTGATGGAATTGACATTGGAAAATGTTCCTCGCGACGTGAACCTTACTGTTGGCCAGGCCGCCACTGCGCCGTCGGCGATCGCGAAGTGAATCTAGCTCTTGCCTTGCGCATCCTTATGTGTTTTCTGTCTACGGTAGGTTTCTTCTACTACCTCATGCTTCGCGCAATCGAATTGCAGATCCTCATCAATCCTCATTTCAAACACACGCTCGTTTACTCTGTTATGTCTAACAGCCGTCGTGGCCTGCATGGCGTGTGTATGCGTCGTTCCAAGACATTCGTACAGAAAGTTAAAATAATTTGACCTGGCCGGGCTAAGCATCGAAGCGGCGTTTTTGAGTGTTAACAGTTCCCTCGTTAGAATTGTTATCTCTCCGAATTTGTCGTATGCGTCATCCACGTAAGAAAGCGCAAGAAAGGCATCCGCCGCGGGCAAAGACGGGATCGAAAGGAATTGCAGCAGATCATTTCTTTTGTTTTGAAGGGGAGGTCGAATGTGTTGACACGCGGATTAGAAAGCGCAAGGCTTCATTCACTGACTCCGCATTTGGGAAGACCTTCTGAACGTCGGGTTCAAGACGAACCACGTCGCCGAAGCCTTTCCTACCGGGACCCAGTCGCCTCACTCGCAACGACGTGAGATCATACTCGGCCCTGAGATCATCATTAGTGGATGGTTTGACTTTCTTCATAAGTTTTTCGCTCAGCTCGCGTCACTTGGCGTTAATGAGACGCACGGTATCATTTCGCTCGGTATATGAAACAATCAATACGAGACCCCTCACTCGACTGTCCAATAATAATATAGCGATGCTCGTCTTGGGAATGATCGGGATCGTAGAAGTCAACATACAGCGGATCATCAAAACCGGTCTTGGCTTCCTCGAATGCGACGTCATGCTTGGCCAAATTCGCCGCAGCCTTGGCTTCATCCCATTCAAATTCCATAGGTGCACGTTAGACCTGTCTACTTCCTAATTCCATTTCGTTCTGGCCAGATAATAGTGTTGCCCGTTGTGTCTTTCAAATGCTTTCAAGGTAAGCGGCTTCGCCGTGGATTGCCATGTCGAGTCCTTCCGTCTCTCCGGCTTCATCGACTTTCACTGCGGTGATTCGGTCGATGATCCAGAGCATCACGTAGGTAAAGACGAACGCCCAGATCGAGGAGAGGCAGACCGCGCCTAGTTGCACCAAAAAGAAATGCGAGTTGCCGCGCAGCAAGCCATCAGCGCCCGCCGGGTTGAATAACGTGGTGGCGAAGATGCCACAAAGCACAATGCCGATAAAGCCGCCTACGCCGTGCACGCCCCAAACATCAAGCGCGTCGTCCCATTTCAGTTTGTTCTTCAACGCTACGGCATAAAAGCAAACGACGCCGGAGACAATTCCGATTAGACACGCCGTTGCCGGTGAAACATAACCCGCGGCCGGTGTGATCGTGGCCAGACCCGCTACGGCGCCGGTGAGCAAGCCGAGAAACTTCGGTCTCTTTGTCGTCATCCAATCCATGCAGAGCCAGGCGATCGCGGCGAAGCTGGCGGCCAGATCGGTATTGCCTGCGTTGAAGCCGTACCAGCCGAACCAGAGCATGCCGGTGCCCAGCGCCACCAGCGGAATCGAGTGCGGCCCGGCATCTGCAATCTTGCGCCGGCCAACGTACAGCACCGACGCCAGCGCGGCGATGCCGGCAATGTTGTGGACCACGATGCCGCCCGCGAAATCCAGCACGCCCCAACTCGCCATGATGCCGCCGCCCCAAACCATGTGCACGAATGGAAAGTAGACCAGCGTGAGCCAGGCGGTGAGAAAGAGCATGTACGCTTTGAAGGTCACGCGATTCGCAAACGCGCCCGTGATCAGCGCCGGCGTGATGATCGCAAACATCATCTGGTAAGCACAGAAGACAATCATCGGGATCGACGGATTGATCAAAGCCGGCGTGTCCAAAGTGATCCCGCGCAGAAAGGCCCAGTGGAAATTACCAAGGATGCCGAAAAAATCCGTGCCGCTCTTCAAATCGCCGCTGAAGCAGACCGAGAAACCAAACGCCCACCAAAGTACTGTGGTCCAACCCATTGAGACGAAGCTCTGGATCATTATGGCCAGCACGTTCTTGCGACCGACAAGTCCGCCATAGAAAAAAGCCAGCCCCGGCGTCATCAGCATGACCAGGCTGGAGCAAAGCAGCATGAAAGCTGTGTTTCCGGTGTCGATGGTT
>QHXE01000829.1:2755-3214 GCA_003222835.1 Acidobacteriota bacterium
CATATTCCAACCTCCGAGAGGAACGGAACGGCTGTTCTGTCGCCCATAAATGGGCTACGGTTCGGGAGGGCTGACTCTTATCTATAAACATTTCGTCCCTCCGGGACTTTTTCCCGACTGACTTCAGCGCTTCTTCAACTTCCGGCGGCAGGCTAATTGTTATTGTCATGTTCCTGAGTCCTCTGAGCCGTGCATTTTCGCACCTCGCAAGTCCGAACGAGCTATGGAATTAACGCGAGCCGCTACCTGCCCTGATAGGCGCTCACAACAGTTCATTTCTTATATAATTGAATTACGTTGGACGCCCTACCGCGCTCGTTCTCAGCAGACTTTACTTTGCGCAGCAGACTCGGCGAAACGTTCCAATGTCCGCCGTCTTCGGTGATGACCGTTACTGTTTTCTTGTTGTACCGAGTGAGCATGCCATTTAACGGAGGATGCCCATCAGGTTGAAACGTG
>QHXE01000830.1 GCA_003222835.1 Acidobacteriota bacterium
GATTGGTACTTCCGAGAAAGGTCGAATTTATTTGGTCACGGACGATGGCCGCGACACGTTATTGCTGCAATCAACCGAAGGACAAATCTCTGCGCTGATTGCGCGTGGCGCTGAAGTCTTTGCGGCTTCCAGTAATCAGGGAAAACTTTTTCGCTTCGGCCAGGCGGCCGTGAATGAAGGAAGTTACGAGTCGCTGGTCCGCGATACGAAGCTGGTGTCTTCGTGGGGGCGAATCTGGTGGCGAGGGAGCGGCCCCGTGGAACTGCAAACGCGAAGCGGTAACAGCGAGCGGCCAGATACGACCTGGAGTGACTGGAGTGCCGGCTATACCAATGCTCGGGGATCGCAAATCAGTAGTCCGAAGGCGAGATTTATTCAGTGGCGCGCGCTCTTGCACGCCAACGGAAATGCGCGCGGAGAGCCAAGCCTCGACGATGTGAGCATTGCTTATCTGCCGCGCAATGTAGCTCCCGAAGTGTTGGCTATCAACGTGTTGCCTCCCGGCGTAGCTTTGCAGCAACAGATTCAGGTGCCGGTCGATCCAAACATCGAGTCGGCCGGACTCGACGCAGCGATGTTCGGACTGATTGCCCAGGCGCCGCCTCGCCGTCTCTATCAAAGGGGCGCCCGCGCTTTACAGTGGCAGGCGGAAGATCGCAACGGCGACACTCTCGAGTACGCGGTCTATTACCGTTCCCTCAATGAAACGACTTTTCGTCTGCTCAAAGAACATATTCGCGAAAATTTCTTCACGGTGGATGGCGCCAGCCTCGCCGATGGCCGCTACGTTTTCAAAGTCGTGGCTTCAGATGCGCTGGACAATCCTCCTGGATTTTCCTTTACAGGCGAAAGACTAAGCGAGCCTGTCGATGTCGATAACACTCCGCCGGTGGTGCGATTTGCCGGCCAGCCGCAAATCACGGGTGATCACGTGCGCGCAATTTTCGATGTCGAGGACGCGACGGGACGCATCAAACGTGCTGATGTCAGCATTGATGGAAGCCCATGGCACGAGGCGTTTCCGGAAGATGGCATCGCCGACAGTCCGCGAGAGCGCTATTCGCTGGATCTTTTGATCCCCGGAGCCGGCGAACATACGATTTCAGTGAGGGCCTTTGATAACAGCAATAACGTTGGGAGTGCCAGCGTGACGATAAGACGATAGAGAACCGATATCGGCCTTATATCGGCCAGACGTGCACGATACGGTGCGAAGTTCGCTGCCGAAATTGGCACCCGATGGGTTACACTAGCGGGCCGGAGACATCTTGAAACTAACAAACCAAGACCAGAAAATTCTATGTCCGGTAACCATGGTTGCCGGTGGAGCGTCTTGGCATTCATCTTGCTGAAGCCCGGGGCAGCACGTCTCTCCGCCTCTCCCTCAAGCGTGGAAAGAGGACGCAAGGAGGCGGCAAAATAGTTATGGGTAAGTTGAGAAAGATTCTGTTGGCGGTATTGGCTGGGGCCCTGATCTCAGGTTGCACGTTTGCGCAAAAGGGTGGCAACGACAATCGCCCACCAAAGGACAATCCCA
>QHXE01000831.1 GCA_003222835.1 Acidobacteriota bacterium
CCACAAACTCTTCGCACACTGCCGCGTCGCCCAACCATTGACATCCTTTCAACGATCAAATAAAAACGCTCTCCGGGTAATCGCGAAAGGAGATCGATAAACTCATGAGCCTGTCGTTTAGTGATATGTGGGACTTAATTCAGGAGAACCATTCTCCGACCGTTTTTTCCTGCGAATTGCTCGTAGGAATTTTTTGGGAAGAGACAATGTTCACCAATCGGAAGCAATTGCAAGGGCCCGCCGTCGGCTTCGGACAGGTCGAACCCGCTACGATGAAAGCCGTCAACGATTACTACGGCACAAACTACTCAGTGAGCTTGATTCTGATCGATGACCCCACCAGTGTCGCGATCACGAGCGACGTATTGAGCATGCTCAACGACAAAGGCCTATCTCCTTCAGCTGCTCTGAATGCGTATGCCGGCGCCAGTGTGAGAGCCGCAAACAAAAAGAAGGTGCAACAGTGGCTGGCTTGCGAGCGCATTCTAAAGAACGGTGGTACCGATGACACCGATAACGTGCGCGCAGCATTGATGGCAGCCGAACCGAATCATGGAGGGGCAGTTGATTCAGTTTTGTGACGGGTACTCCGCTCTCTGTGATTTCGAAGAGGCCTCATGTAGAACAGGCTGCCAGCCTGTTTCGACGCCCTGAAACAAACACAAAGCTGAACAGGCTGGCAGCCTGTTCTACGCTTTTAGAGGAGCGAGAGGATCTTCTGATAGTCATCATCGCAATTGAACCCGTGAGATATTTTGCGCGTTGATGAATCCTTGTCAGATAGGGGTTTATCTGACGGGTTGAAGACCGCTTGACGGTTATTGCCGCGAGTGATGACGTGATAATACCACCCTCGCCTTTCATCTCGCGGCTCCTGGGCTATGACGCGGCAAATCTTATTTTCCAAATATCAATGGGTCAATTTAGAAATCACAAAATCGCATCAGGCCTGCCACTTTTCCAACCCCGAGATTTCAAACTGGCTAGTTAACTCGCCAAGGGGGTCCAAGTATTCGCCCCCGATGGTGTAAAGTAGTGAACTCCATATTTGCTAATAATCGTCGATCAATTCAGCGAGCCATCGCGCAGCAACAGGAGCTAATGTAGGGTCTCTTAATTTCATTTACAATGGCCCAGTTTTCTTCTGCCCATTTTTCATTTGCGCTTAACCCAACAACTGCGAAAAGAAATTTCGGAAACAGCACACTAGCTTATGGAAGAAGAGCGACGAGCCCACAAACGTGTGCCACTGTTGGTTGAAGTACTTTGGCAGGGCGCGACTGGGAAA
>QHXE01000832.1 GCA_003222835.1 Acidobacteriota bacterium
TTGCGGCGTAACCATCGTCACTTCAGTTCCACAGACCCGGCACCATGCGCGAATCAACAGATTGCGATGGCCGGCAGCGTAAATCACTTCATCAATCTCAATCGTAATTTCAGTCCGTTTTCTCTTCACTCGATGTTTGGCGGCACGGCAAGAAATCAGTTGCCTATGCGTCCAGTCTGCGACTAAAATGTGGGCTACATCCCGACGTTCCCCCCTGCCGGGTTTGCTGGTGGTTCCCCGGAACACCGTAGACATTAAGTACGGGCAGCAAGAAAGTATTTGGAAAATTCTCGGAAAGTTCTCCAAAAG
The DNA here is from genome assembly GCA_003222835.1 of Acidobacteriota bacterium. The sequence goes on from QHXE01000832.1 coordinate 310, forward strand.
TTCTCCAACGCTCTATGAGCAAACAGATCAATCAGATATATGAATTCGGCGACTTTCGATTGGAGACTGCCGAGCAGCTCTTGCTGCATCGGGGCCAGCCGATTTCACTGACGCCGAAAGCCTTCGACACCCTACTGGTGCTGGTTCAGAGCAGCGGCCATCTGGTAGAGAAGGACGAGCTGATGAAGCGAGTCTGGGCTGATGCTTTTGTCGAAGAAGCGAACCTGGCTCGTAACGTCTGGGCGCTGCGCAAGACCCTGGAAGACGATAATGGCGAGCACCGTTACATCGAAACTGTTCCCAAACGCGGCTACAGGTTCATAGCGCCGGTCAGGGAAGTGGCAAGCGCGGACACCGGGGTTTTGATTCAGAGGCGCGTGAGAGCCCGCATTGTCAGTGAAGAAGAGGAGACCTCGGAAGAGCCGCAAGTCCGAACCAAGCCGACCATCCCGCCTGGATCCGTTGTCGAGACACGAGGACCGATGACGGCGTTAAGTCTCTCGACGCCGCGAAACCGCAAACGCAGGAATGCGGCCCTGGGTTTGCTGGCGATTGCGATCCTGATTGTCGCGGTGGCCATCCCCACAGTTGTGATTCGCAACGCTCGCTCAGGGAGCACTTCCAAAACTATTGAGTCGGTGGCTGTCTTGCCTTTTAATAATCTGAGCAACGATCCGGAGTTGGACTACCTTTCAGAGGGAATCACAGAGAATCTTATCAATCGTCTTTCGCAGGTGTCTCGGCTCAAGATAATCGCCCATAACTCAGTTTTTCGGTACAAAGGAAAGCAGGTCGATCCGCAAAAAGTAGGCGGTGAATTAGGGGTCCAAGCCATCTTGATCGGGAGGCTTGAAGCGCGCGGTGGCGAACTGTCGATAAGCGGTGAGTTGGTTGACGCGCGAGATGGAACGCACCTCTGGGGTGACCACTACGAACGCAAATTAAGTGACCTTCAGTCTTTGCAAGGGGAGTTAGCGCAAGACATGGCGAGCGCCCTGCGATTGCAGCTCTCTGGCGAAGAGAAGACGCGGTTTGGTCAGGGCTATACGAGGAATGCCGAAGCTTATCAGCTTTACATAAAGGGACGATACTTCTGGAACAAGAGAACCACAGAAGGAATGAAGAAAGGCCTTGAGAGCTTCGAACAGGCCATCCGCTTGGATCCGGATTACGCGGCGGCCTACGTGGGTCTGGCTGATTGTTATGGTGTGTTAAGCCAGGTCGGCGACTTTTCCCCGAATGATGTCATGCCCAAGGCAAAAGCCGCCGCTCTCGATGCGTTGAGGATCGATGAGACGCTTGCCGAAGCCCACGCCTCTCTAGCGATGATTGATGAGTTGTATGATTGGAATTGGAAGAGCGCGGACACTGAATTCAAGCGAGCGATCGAGCTGAATCCAAATTACGCGACCGCTCACCATTGGTACGCGATGTATTTGTCCGCAATGGGACGAAACGATGAAGCTTTGGCGGAAATAAGAAGAGCGGAAGCGCTCGATCCGGTTTCACTGATCACAGACACCAATGAAGGCTGGATACTTTTTTGCGCGCGTCAGTACGATCAGGCGATTAATAAATTGCAAGCGACTATTGAGATGGACCCGAACTTCGCCAACGCACACTACAAGCTGGCATTGGTTTATGAGATTAAGGGAATGTACAAAGAGGCGGTCGAGGAACATCGGAGAACGTAGAAAAGCTGAAGGCGGCTTATGCAACGTCGGGTTCGAAAGGCTACTATCGTGAAGAACTGCGGCAGCTTAAGGATACCTCGACGCGAGGCTATGTCCTACCAAAGTATTTCGTGCTAACTGAACTACAATTGGGTAACACGGAAGAGACGCTCAAATGGCTCGAGGCGGCTTATAAGGAACGGACTGAACCGCTGGCCTATCTCAGGGTCGATCCAAGATTCGACAGCCTGCGCTCAGACGCGCGATTCGAAGATTTGCTCCGGCGCGTGAATCTCGCGTGGTGATGCCACCATTGATCTCTCAAGGTCCGAAACGCTGGCGGTACTCACTGGATGTAATGAACGCTTTAACCATCTCGGCCTGGTTATAGTTCCCATTAAACTGATTCAATTTCGTCAGCCAGAAATCGTAACCGGTGTAGTCTGAGTCAGGAGAATCGTTTGGATTGCGTCGCAGGTAACCGATGAATTGCATCAGGACAAACGCGCGGTTGAATTCCTGCTGATTCAAGAGCGAGTTCTCAGCTATGTCGCGTAACGCGCGAGCCCGCGCCGACAC
>QHXE01000612.1 GCA_003222835.1 Acidobacteriota bacterium
ATCAACATTGATTTGCCTGCGCCCGAGGGACCGAGCACGCCAACAAATTCATTTGGCTCGATGGCCAGGCTTATATCGTCAAGCAACCTTCGCGATCCCCGCCCAGGTTGGGCTACGCTCTCGGTAATCGCTATGGCATCGATGCGAGTTTTGGATCTCGTATCAAAAACCGCTATACCGCTGGGCGGGTCTACTCTGAGCACAAAGGGCCCGATCTGCACCACATCCTCGCTCTGAACCAGACGCCTGCCGCTCACTCGTCCGCCATTCACATAAACGCCATTCGTCGAGCCGGCATCTTCGATCTGTACTCCCTGCGCAGTGGTGATAAGCCGCGCGTGATGCTTCGAGATGAGCAGTCCATCGAGTTGAATATCATTCTCCGGCCCGCGGCCGACTGAAAGATCCTGTTTGCCATCGAACGAGCGTTCAAAAAGTAGCTGCGCGTTGTTAGTGGCAGCAAAAGGAGTCTTTTGTTCGGTTTGCGATCGAGCGATGATTGTGCGCAATCCAATCTTAGGGTCCGACTTTGATAGTTCAGAACCTCGCAAGCGCGTTGGGGTCGCGGCTCTTGCCTCCAGCGGCGCACTGGCTGGATGTGCGAAACGGAAGATTGGTCCCCCAGTGGCCAACTGCAAGCGGTCGCCGTCGTGAAGTGTCGTAGGTTGCGCGATGCGCTGATCATTGACGAGTGTTCCATTGAAACTGTTGAGGTCGGCGATCGCGTAGGTGCCATCTGCGTGTCTGCGGATCTCGGCGTGACGGCGCGAAACCACAGCCCCAGCGGCTTCAATGGAAATATCCGCAGCGGCATCGCGACCGAGTAGCGTCACGTCCCTGTTAAGCGCATATTCGCGACCGACTTGAGTGGACGAACCACTCTGGCAGATCAAAACCGGCACTGGCTTCTGGGCCGCTGGAACAGAGGGAGTTGGCGTTGGGGCTAAACGAGGCTGACTGGGTGCGGGCGTATAGTCGGACTCTGGCGACTGCACACTCGCTACCGGAGTCTGCACCGGCGGTTCTACACCGGGATGAATTTGAGCCTGGGCGCGCAATGCGGCCTGCGCCCGCGCCGCCTCATCATCGATGAATGTTTCAGAAAAGGTTGGAGCAACCGGCGCCGGTGTTTCATCAATTAGCTCCACGCTAATTATTGGGCCATTGCGACCTAATTGAATGATCGCTCCCGACTGAATCTCCGTGGCGGCGCTAATAGGCTGGCCGTTGAGCAATGTTCCGTGACGCGAGCCTGTATCGGTCAGATACCACCGTCCGCCTTCATTGCGAATCTCTGCATGAAGGCGTGAGACCATCGGCCAGCGCGCCCGCTCAAACGCCAGATTGTTCCGAACCGGGTCGCGACCGATCTTGATCGTGGTTTGTTTGAATTCGCGCTTCGCCAGTTTCTGCTCGCCGCGAACTTCCGTCAGGACTAAGCTCATTAAGCATCTCTTACTGGAGGAGTTTCAGAAGCGCCCTTTCCGCCGGATGAAGTTTCGTGCCGCGGTAAGCCATGAATTGTTCCGGCGTCGTGAAATAGTGTTTCATGGTTGTGCCTTTCTCGAAGCTCTCGATCACTCCTGGACAAATGTACGAGCTTCGGCACACCGACGCGGTGTTTCCCAGCGTCTCCGCCGTCGTCTTGATCGCCGCCACGATCTTTCTCTTCCGCAACGAAGACTTTTCAGACTCCTCGGTCCCGGCATTTGCCAGCGCGCAGGCGCACACGAGGGTTCCTGCCCAGGTGCGAAAATCCTTCGCGCTGAACGACTCTCCCATTACTTCCTTTATGTAGTCGTTGATGTGTCTTCGCTTGATGTCGACAAACACTCCCTCTTCCGTTTCATATTTGAAAACTTCTGTCTCGCGGCACTTGAGCAGGGTTTTGAGGACTCTGGCAACGTGGCGATCGCGCAACTCTCGATATTGGCGCACGCCTGACTTCCCGGGAAAATCGAACCGAACTAAATCGCCCTGTACGGACACGTGGCTTGGTTTGAGCGTCGCTATCCCATAGCTGCCGTTTTCACTAGCATAGACCTCACTACCGGGACGCAAAAAGCAGGTTGAAAGCACCCTCAGGATACACGCCAAGACCCGTTCCCGGCCGACTCCCGGTTGTCTTAAATGCCGCGCAACCGTAGTTCGCATCTTAGGCAGATCTTCCATGAAATGGATCAGTCTCCGGTATTTTCTGTTCTGCTGCGCCTTGGTGTGATTCTCATGGTAAAGGTATTGCCACCGGCCGGCGCCATCGCGGCCGACTGCTTGCAATTTGCCGTTAGGTGAAGGATTGATTGCGACGTCGGTCCACGCCGGAGGTACCCTTAGCTTTTGAATCCTCGCGATATCGGAGCCTGAGAGTCTCTTCCCGTCAACACGCTGGTACGTGAATCCTCGCTGCGGCTTGCCAATTCGGATTATCCCCGTCCTTTGAAGGCGCTCAATTCCCGTCATTAGGGCTCTCGATTAATCTACAAGATCCAGGCCACGCAATGTAGTTTAGCGTCAACCTGCCTGCGATTTCCAACTGCCGTCAAGTGGGCCTTTGATGTGGGTGTAATTAGAAGTGAGAGTTTTGAACTACTGAAACCTCTGAGCTAACGGCGTTAGAGTACCAACTTCAGTTGGGTCCTTTTTCCGCGCCTAAAAGCCCAACTAAAGTTGGTACTCTAACGCCGTCATCCGAGATTCTCTCTCTTAATTGCACCCGTTGATATGGCAATTCATCACTTAGATCTGTGGAACGCGCTCGGATTCCGAGCTTCCGTTCACATCGGCTGAATTCCAAGCGTGTTTACGGGGACCGCTTTCGAGGCGTAGCTTGAAGATCAAAACAGAGGAGGTGAGAGCGAACCGAGAAGAAGAATGGGATGCAAAGAAAAGAGACCGCCGACTAAGGTGACCGATCTTCGGCCAACACGTTCTCGCATTCGGACCCCACATTCTCGGCTAGTTCGTTAAACTGTTGCCGCGGTTAATCGCCTATTACTTATATCTATAAGTAATCCGGCCGCGCGAAAGATCATACGGGGACATTTCGACGCTGACTCTATCGCCGACTAAGATGCGTATCCGGTGCTTGCGCATCTTGCCGGAAATAGCCGCGAGCACGACGTGGGCGCTATTATCCAATTGCACTTTGAAAAATGCGTTGGGCTGCTTATCGATAATCGTGCCCTCCGCTGGAACCAAATCTTCTCTTGCCAATGGGTTTTCTCCGTTAGAATATTTTATTCCTGATAGTGTTCGACCATGTTTCTCTGTAAGGCGGCGGGGAGCGCTTTCCAATTCGTGGTACAAAGGACTTTCGGCGTGACGTCGCTTAAGCGCATGCGTGCGACCCGCCACTGCGTAAGCTTCTCGTCGTAACGCCACCGATAATATGGGCCATCCGCGCGACGGCTGTAAAAGACCCCGCAGCCATCTTGCGTCTCGGTTGTTTGAGTATTTACGTAGACTCGGAGCCCGTTCATTGTTTGAGACTCTTAGATCGGCTTTGAAGTTCGTGTCTCTCCATTAATTTTTCTCGTAATCGGCATGGCGTCTTTCATTTAGACATGAGCATGAATTAGACGGCGAATTCGATCCGCAAACAGGACGTCAATCTTGCCCGGCTCGATAATCGCCGTTACTTCACCTTCGCCAAATGTCGGGTGAATCATTGTTTGGCCGCGGCGATAAGTGCGCGCTCGATCATAGGGTGCGCCGGCTTTAGTAGAAGCGCGACGCGTTGTGCCGCTCTTGTACGGAACGCGCGAGCCACATATCGGGCAACTAACCCGCGTGATCTTTCCTTTCTTAGTGACGGAAGCAACGATGTGACCGCGCTCTTCGCCGCAAGCGATGCACATCTGTTCGACTCGATCCCCGATCGCGAAAATTTCTTTCTCTTCCATATTACTCCCTCCCTGGGAGGTCCGAGGCTTTTCGAAAACTTCGACTCGCCAATTCCATTTCAGCTCGGCACGGTCTTCTGTCTAGTGGCAGGGGTCACCGTGGCGAACGAATTCACCACGGGACCAATAACAGTCTGCTTACGGCTTACTGCTGTTTTCCGGTAATTACCAGCGTGGCTCGCGATGACCGCCGTAGTTGCCACCACGATTGCCGCCGCCGCCGCCACCACGATTACCACCAAAGCCACCGCGCCCGCCGGAAAAGCCACGTCCGCCACCGCCACGATTTTCGCGAGGCTTGGCTTCGTTGACTTTCAAAGCGCGGCCATTAACTTCCTTGCCATTGAATTGATCAATCGCCGCTGCGGCTTCTTCGTTGCTGGACATTTCGACGAACCCGAAGCCTCGTGAACGTCCAGTGTCGCGGTCTTCGACTACGCTCGCTGACTGAACCGTGCCGGCCTGAGCAAACAATTCCTGCAGCTCCTCACTGGTGGTTTGGAAAGCGAGGTTTCCCACATAAAGTTTCGTTGCCATAGATTTAACCTTTCCCTTTTTGGATTGAAAAAGAAGCTACGCGAATCGGATTGGCTTCGGCGAAACGGTTGCGGTCGAAGGACCAGGTTCGGATGCTCTTAAAAGAGCGGCTTCTGAAGTTTGAATACAAGCCCCACTCTCGAACTCATCCAAACGCCGGCGCTAATCGTTTTATGCGCGGGGCGCATCACCGTTGATGCGCGAGAGAAGGATTAACCGACGCTATAATGCCCTAATTCGTGGTTAGTTTGCAACGTGACAGAAGGCCCAGCGTGTGCGAAGCGTGAGCCGAATTGCCGCCTTTTTGATCGGCGCTGCGAGTCTCCCTAAGGCTTCTGATATGGCCGCTTGTAGTCCAGCGCATAACGCGGGGCATCGATGTTGGTTGGCAAACGCGTATCACCTATCGGCGCGTCAGCAACCATTCGTAATGGAATCACGCCTGCCCAAATGGGCAATTCATAATCTTCTTCGTCGTCGAGTGGTGGTCCGGTGCGTACCTTCGCTGAGGCTTCGTTGAGTGACAGAGAAAGCACAGTTGTCAATTGCGCCTCGCGCTCACTTGGTTCGCGCACATCGTCCCAGCGACCCGGAATCATATGCTCAGACAGCGCCCGGAGCGCCACGATCTTATCCTCCGGATCGTCAATCATTGTCGCGCGGCCGAAGACGACGACCGCGCGATAGTTCATTGAGTGATGAAAAGCCGATCGGGCCAGCACCAGACCATCAATCAAAGTCACCGTGAGGCAGATCTCAATTCCCTTCCCCAAGCTGCGCAACATGCGGCTGGCTTGCGAGCCATGAACGAACAATTTATCGCCAACGCGCGCGTAACCTGTGGGAATCACGAACGGCTGGCCGTCAACTGCGAAGCCAACGTGGCAGACGAAACCTTCATCGAGAATTTGATCGATTAGCTCGCGGTCGTAGCTGCCGCGTTGTGGCAGACGTTTCAAAGTAGTGCGCGCCGTTTGGGGAAATTTGTTCATTGAGTCCTCGGTGTTCGTCGAATCTGTTTTGAGAATAATTTAGCCGACGGAGACACACAAGCTCAGCGTGTTTAGGTTTGCTCCAGGGATCCAATTAAAGGACGCGCCGGAGACTTGCAACTCCGGCGCGTTTCCATGCTGGGGTGCCGGGCACTGATCGTGTATACCATTAGCATCAGAGCCCGGGGACACGGTAAAGATGGAACTAGACTCAATATCCAACGCTAATTTGATTGTCGATTGACTTCACTCCTTTCACGCTCCTCACAGCGCGCTCCACTTGAGCCTTCTGGCTTTCGGTCTTCACTACGCCGGTAAGTATCACCTTCCCATTGAGCACCACGGCGGTTATGCCAAGCGATGCAAGACTGGGATCGTCACTCAACTTCTTGTCGAGAGCCGTCTGGATCGTTGAGTCGTCCGAGACTTTTCCGCTGGTCGAGCCACCCGCTGGTGGCGGGTTGTTAACTATAACCGGCGCAGGTTGCGTTGCCGGCGCGGGTTGCTGAACTACGATAGGTGGCTGCGGCTGCACCGGCTGCTGGGCAGGCTGCTGAATAATTGTCTGGGGAGGCTGCTGAGCGGTTGCATTGTTATTCATCGTATCCTGTCGATTGAGGACGAAGAGAATCATAACGGCCGCAAGCGCAATGACTGCTATTACGACCGCGGCGAGCGTTGCGCCCGAAACACCGCTGCTCTGCGGGTGGCGGACTTGTTCAGAATGAACGACCTCACGTCTTTCGTGCGGCGTTTCGACAACTATGCGTCTTCGTTCTCCATGTTCATCTTGATAAGCCATCTTCTTTGTCTCCTTTGCTCAAATCGCTGCGTGATCGAGACCACTTTCGAAAACTCACTCAGCAAGCTGCATTCCGAGATTGGATGGGGCGCGCTTTTGCAATAATCAAGCAACAAACACCCCCAATCCACGCAGAAATAGAACACTTACTACCAGGGTTCGGCGGGCGAAGGAGAAAAGTTAAACGTATGCTTTCGATTCTCGATCGGATCACATCGGAACAAGGATGGAACAGTGCGGGGTCGGCTTGACGCGGAGCGATTGACCGGAGTAGCTTTCGCGTGAAACAGACATGACGCGGTCCAGCAGGCAATGACTTAGCGCGTTGTGTCTGAAGAGTAAATAGAAGACTGGGAGTGAACAAGGCATGACTTCTGAAGAGAGACAACAAATGATCGCCACTTATAAAGACGGTTACGAGGAAGTTGTCCAAAGCTTGAAAGATTTTCCTGAACAGTCATTGACAGCGCATCCCATCGACGGCAAATGGAGCGCTGCCGAAATCGTTCACCACCTCGCCGATAGCGAAACAACCAGCGCCCTCAGGCTTCGCCGATTGTTAGTAGAAGAACATCCGCTGATCCAGGGCTACGATCAAGACGCCTTTGCAGCGCGCTTGAATTACAACCACCGAGACGTTGCTCCCGCTTTGGATGCGTTTCGCTGTGCTCGAGCCACCACCGCGCAACTGTTCGACTTCATGGAGGATAAAGACTGGCGACGTGAAGGCACGCACTCCGAAAGTGGCGCCTATACTGTAGAGGATTGGCTGACGATCTATGCCGCGCACGCTCATAATCACGCGGCGCAGATTCGCCGATTGCGCGAGGCCCTTGCAAGTAACGCGGCCGCAACTGCGTAAAAACTTACCGTCGCAAAGTAATTCCGATCGGCTACACCCAAGGTTCGTCAGTCGATCGGTTTTATTTTGCGCGTTTTCTTGACAGCACGAATGCGAACGAGCAGAATCGCGCTCGTCCAATTTTTTTGATTAGCTTTATGGATATTGACGAAGTTGAGCAATCACCGTCAGCGCCAGAAATCTGAAGAGACGCAGTAGATGACCTCCGTCGCCCCAGTAGTTGAAACCACGCTCGCCGATCTCAAACTTGTTCGCCGGGGCAAAGTTCGCGATGTCTATGAAGTCGACGACGCTCGCCTGCTGATCGTTGCTACCGACCGCATCTCGGCCTTCGACTGCGTACTCCCCACCCCGATCGAACGAAAAGGGGAAGTGCTTACTGCGCTTTCGCGCTTCTGGTTCGCAAAGCTCGCACAGATAGTTTCGCATCATCTGCTTACCGCTGATATCGATGAGATGCCCGAAATGATTCGGCGGCATGAACACGAATTGCGCGGCCGTTCGATGCTGGTGCGGCGCACCCACGTCTTTCCGGTTGAGTGTGTCGTACGGGGCTATCTTTCTGGCTCGGGTTGGAAGGACTATCAAAAGACCGGCGAAGTTTGCGGCCATAAACTACCTGCCGGCCTGCGCGAGTCAGAACAACTGGCAGGACCGATTTTCACCCCAGCAACAAAGGCCGAGACTGGCCACGATGAAAACATCAGCGAAGAGCAGATGGCCGCGATCGTCGGCAAGGACGTCACGGGGTTTCTACGCGACGCTTCGCTGCGGCTTTACCAGCAAGCCGCCGAATACGCACGCAGCCGCGGAATCATCATCGCCGATACGAAATTTGAATATGGCCGCGAGGCTGACGGCCAGATTATCTTGATTGATGAAGCATTGACGCCCGATTCATCTCGCTTCTGGCCGGCGCAGAGTTACCAGGCTGGCAAATCACAAGCTTCGTTCGACAAGCAATATGTTCGCGACTATCTGGAGTGCCTTGATTGGAATAAACAGGCGCCCGCCCCTTCTTTACCCGAGGAGGTGGCGCGCGCGACGACCGCTCGGTATCTCGAAGCCTATGAATTGCTGGCGGGCGAAAGGCTCTGAGTTACCAACCGATCGCGCGTTTCGTTTACCGCCCGCTGTAATATTGGAGAGTGTAATGCAGATACGCCCACGTTTAGAGGCTGTAATTGACGAAATGCTCGATGGCCACATCATGCTCGATGAGGCCCTGGCAGAATTCGAAAAGCTTTA
>QHXE01000613.1 GCA_003222835.1 Acidobacteriota bacterium
ATATCTGTTGCGCCTTATCTCGCTTGATGCCGCGGTCCACTGATCCCTGAATGAACTTCTGTTCCTGCTGGGCCATCTCTTCGCGATTCTTCTTGCCCATGGCTTTTCGCAGGCTGTCCGCCTCGGCCATCGTGTAGCCGGCCAGCTTCTGCGCCAATTGCATCGCCTGCTCCTGATAGACGATCACACCATGCGTCGTGTCCAAAATCTCCTTCATTTCAGGCACGATGTATCGAACGTTCTTCTTTCCGTGATGCCTCTGAATGAATTCGTCGACCATCCCGCCGTCGATCGGGCCGGGTCGATAGAGCGCGTTAAGCGCCGAAAGGTCTTCAATGCTCTTTGGCTTAAGCTTTCGACAAATGTCCTGCATCCCCGAAGATTCGAACTGAAATATCGCATCCGTACGGCCTTCGGTAAACAGTTGCATAGTCCTTTCGTCGTTAAGCATCACCTTGGACCACGAGAAAGCCTCGCTAAGCAAATGCTTTAAGCTGTTTAAGCAATCGTTTATGATGGTAAGTGTATTAAGCGCCAGGAAGTCCATCTTAAGGACGCCGACCTTCTCCAGATCTGTCATCTCGTATTGAGTTGTGACCTCGTCTTTGGCCGAGACGGCGATCGGAACAATCTCTTCCAGAGGCTCCGGCGTGATGACTACGCCGGCAGCATGTACGGACACATGGCGCGCGCAGCCTTCGATTCGTCGCGCGATATCGATGACTTCTTTTACCTGTTCGTTAGTATCGATCGCCTTGCGCAGCTCAGGAACTTGTTCAATTGCCTGCTCGATGCTTACGTTCCGCCCACGCACGGGCGGCGGGATCATCTTTGAAATCCTTTCGACTTCGGCATAAGGCATGTCGAGAGCGCGCCCCACATCTTTGATTGCCGCCCGCGATGCCAGCGTACCGAAAGTGATGATCTGGCAGACCGATTCGCGTCCGTAAAGATTTGCCACGTGATTGATGACTTCCGCCCGCCCACGCACACAGAAATCAATATCGATGTCCGGCATTGAAACCCGTTCCGGATTAAGAAAACGCTCGAAGAACAGGTCGTACTTCAACGGATCGATGTCGGTAATGCCGAGACTGTAAGCGACCAGCGAGCCCGCGGACGAGCCCCGACCCGGACCAACCGGAATGCCGTGCTCCTTCGCATAGCGAACAAAGTCCCATACGATGAGAAAATACCCGGCGTACCCCATCCGCTTAATAACTGCGATCTCATGCGAAAGGCGCGCCTCGTACTCTTCGAACGTATGCTTGAGTTCCCCTTTGGCCAATTCGAGATCCCAAACCTGAACCTTTCGCGTCCGATAACCGTCGCGAACTGTCTTCTCGAAGTATTCATCCGCCGACAGGCCGGTGTCGGATTCAGGGATCGGATAGTTTGGCAGGTAGTTGACGCCTTTCGGCAAGGTCAAATCACATGCTTCGGCGATCTCCACCGTACGCCGCAAGGCTCCGGGAAGTTCGGAGCCGAAAATGTCCCACATTTCATTTGGCGAGCGGACATAGAAGTTCGGCGTGCCGTATCGCAGGCGGTTCTGGTCGCTAACTGTTTTGCCTGACCCGATACAAAGCAAAACGTCGTGAGCACGTGCGTCGTCAGGCATCAGATAGTGCGCATCGTTCGTGGCGACCAGAGGAATGCCGGTCCGCTTTGACAATTCGACCAACGGCTTGCGAATGCGCGCCTGAGGCTCCAGGCCATGTTCCTGAATTTCGAGAAAGTAGTTTCCCTTGCCCAGAATCTCTTCGAACTCCAAGGCCGCAACCGCGGCGTCATCGAAGCGATCCTGCGCCAACAATGCCGACGGCACGCCGGACATGCATGACGAAAGCGCAATCAACCCCTTGCTGTGCTGAGCGAGCAGTTCCTTGTCGATGCGTGGCTTGTAGTAAAAGCCCTCAGTGAATGCCTTTGAGGTAAGGCGCGAAAGATTCCGATAGCCCTCGTAATCTTTCGCCAGCAGAATCAAGTGAAAGTTGGCTTTCTCTCCCGGAGCCGCGCGCCCAGCGCGATCCCTTCGGCTGCCGGGCGCGATATACGTTTCGCAGCCAATGATGGGCTTGATACCCCGCGCTTTCATCGTGTTGTAGAACGAAATCGCGCCGTACATGTTGCCATGGTCGGTCATGGCGCACGCCTTCATGCCCAAGTTTTCAAGGCGTTCGGAAAGAGGTTTGATTTGAATAGCGCCGTCGAGAAGGCTGTAGTCGGTGTGTAAATGGAGATGAACGAAATCCTGGTCCTGCATGATGGATAATAGCCGAAGATTAAAGACCGAATTAATTCGGGTCCCGCCGGTCTCACACTATATCACGTGGCAGTCTTGAATCAACCAAACAACATATTGCAGTTAGTTTTTATTTTATTCCCACTCGATCGTACTGGGGGGTTTTGAGCTGATGTCGTAGACGACCCGATTGACGCCCTTCACTTCGGAAACAATGCGGGTCGAGACGCGGGCGAGCAAGTCATGCGGCAAGCGTGCCCAGTCGGCCGTCATTCCGTCAACACTGGTAACGGCGCGAATGGCAATGACACGCTCGTAAGTGCGCTCATCGCCCATTACGCCGACGGTTGAAATCGGCAACAGTACCGCGAAAGCTTGCCAGACCGAGCCATAGAGTTCGGCCTGTCTTAGTTCTTCGTCCAGAATTCGATCTGCGGCACGCAGAATACGAAGGCGCTCCTCCGTAACGTCGCCCAAAATTCTCACCGCTAGACCCGGCCCGGGAAATGGATGGCGCGTAAGAATTTCTTCCGGTACTCCCATTTCCCTACCGATTAACCTGACTTCATCCTTGAAGAGTTCGCGCAGAGGTTCGATCAATTGCAGGTTCATTTTTTCCGGCAGCCCGCCAACGTTGTGGTGGCTCTTGATCATGGCTGAAGGTCCGCGCACCGACACGGATTCAATTACGTCCGGATACAAAGTCCCTTGCACCAGAAAACCAACGTTGCCAATCCGCTTTGCCTCCTCCTCAAACACGTCGATGAAGGTCGCTCCGATGATCTTTCGCTTAACTTCGGGATCGAATACACCTTTTAGAGGCACAAGAAAGCGCTCGCTTGCATCTACGCCACGTATGTTGAGTTTCAATTTCTGCTTAAGCAATGCGAGGGTCGCTTCGAACTCACCTTCTCGCAGCAGCCCGTTGTTAATGAAGAGGCATATTTGGCGGTCGCCCACAGCGCGGTGCACCAAGGCAGCCGCCACTGAAGAATCCACTCCGCCTGACAGACCGCAAATTGCCTGGTCATTTTCTCCCAAGCAATCACGAATGCGTTCCGTCTGTTCCTCGATTGCGGCGGCCGGTGTCCAATCACCTTTGCAGTCGCAAATCTCGAACAGAAAGTTACGGAGGATTTGGGCGCCAAGCGGCGTGTGCGCGACTTCCGGGTGAAATTGCAGTCCATAAATGCGACGAGCTGGATTCTCAAAAGCGTTGACTGACTCAGCCGTTTGTGCGGTCATGCGAAAACCGTCGGGAAGCTCTGTAACATGATCGCCGTGGCTCATCCAAACGTCCATCTCTTTCGGCAGGCCTGCAAACAAACGGCTGGTCGAGTCCACGACGGTCAAACGAGCGTAACCGTACTCCCTACTCTTCGAAGGCAGAACTTTCCCGCCCAACCCATGAGCCATCAACTGCAACCCATAGCATATTCCCAGGACCGGGTACGTCGTGGCCGCCAGCAATCCCGTCTGTGGCCTTGGCGCATCGTCGTCGTAGACCGACGAGGGTCCGCCGGAAAGAATTAAGCCTTTCGGCTCGCGCGATTGAATTTCGTCCACTGAAACGCTGTATGGAAGAATCTCGCAGTAAACGCCCGCTTCACGCACTCGCCGCGCGATCAGTTGGGTGTACTGCGACCCAAAGTCGAGTATGATGATTCTTTCGTGAGCTTCGCTCTGCAAAAAAGAAAAACCTCCACGTCAAGCTATGCGTCAAACATGTTCACTCTCACCAGACATCGAATTATAGGTTGCCAAACAAACGACGAGCAACGCGACGTATCGGCAAAAACTACTACCGCCCGAAGAATGAACCACGATAACCCATCTCCGCACACGAAGTCCTCAAAAGCTTTAGTGTCCTTTCTAATAGCGCTTGCCTGCACTTCAGTCGCCCTATCGGCTGGTAGCCGCCACGAGAATCAAATCGCCCTTTCGCAACCGCTGACCATTAAGTGGCGTTACGATTCCGATCAAACCTCGAACCTAACACCGGCAGCCGATGCGAACCTGATTTATGTGCCTCTAGCCGGCGGTGTGTTGGTCTCCCTCAGTGTCGCCGACGGAAAGCTGAGTTGGAAGGCTGAAACCGGAGGCGAGTTCTCGGCGGCGCCAGTGGTTGACGAACGCAGCGTGTTCGCAGCAGGTCAATTCGCCGAACCGGATGGTCATGTTCAAGGAACGCTTCGGGCGCTGAGCAAACCGACCGGCGTGACTCTCTGGATGAGGACTCTACCAGCGCCGCTCAAAGGGAGCCTCGTCGCTAACGATCGTGCTTTATTCGCGGGCAGTGTCGATGGTCGCGTATACGCGTTTGACAAACGAACCGGATTGACGCTGTGGATAACTCAATTTGCTGAAGGATTTTCGAGCCAGCCCGCACTATCGAATGAAGTTGCCTATTTTGGCGGTGACAATGGATTGCTAATGGCTCTCGATCAGAAGACTGGTCAACTCTCCTGGTATTATCGTGCGCATGGACCTATTCGTGGGCCAATAGTCCTCAACGCCGGCGCTATCTATTTTGGATCGAGCGATGGCTATGTTTATGCGCTGAGCGAATTGCACCACAAATTGCTTTGGCGCTGGCGAACAGGCGCCGCCGTGCAGTCGGTGGCCGTCGTGGATAGCGGCCTGCTGGCCGCGTCGCTCGATAATTTCGCTTATCTCTTGTCGCGAAGCAGGGGCTCACTAATTTGGCGACGGCTGCTGCCTGGCCGAATATCTTCGCAGCCAGTCACCGCTTCGGATGGCGCGCTGTTCACTCCACTCTCGAGCGATAGCGCTATCGTGCTAAATCTGCGCGACGGCAAGCCTGCCAATGCGTTGGCGCTGGGCGAAGAAAATAGCAGCAGCGCCGCACCGGTTGCGGCAAATGATTTGGTGCTTATTACTACCACGCATGGATTATTAGCATTTGCACGACCCCAACAGAAAGCGCCGGTCGCGGCCCCCAATCACTGAGACATCGCATCAAGGAATTGAATAAACATCTGGCGCCTCCGGGACCGAAATGCAGCGCGATGTTTTACCTACGCATGCTTGACACTGCCTGTCCCTGGGCCGCCGTTACTGTTGCCAACCGCCGCCCAGCGATTTGTAGACTTGGACCAGCGACAATAATTCATTACGTCTGGTCTGGGTGAGACTCAACTCCGCATTGAATAAATCGCGATCAGCATCGAGCGCGTTGAGCAGTGTGTCGACGCCGCCCTGACACCTCAAATAGGCCAGCAATCAGATTGCGCTGGTTAAAGCTAAGGTACTGCTGCTCGCTGAGGGTGAAAAACACCTTGATCGGATCGACGGTCGAAACCGTGGTCAGGGGAGGCGGCATTGTGTCTTGAACTAACTCGAACGTCCTGACGATGGTAGCTAGAGTACCCGCGCGTATCAACTGACTAAGCGATCCCACGCTTCATTGCATATCACGTCCGTTGCACAAATATCCCGGAGAAGTATTGGCGATGCCCATAGAAGACGATCAACCAAAGAATTACTACAACGATCGCCAACGGCGCACCAGTCGGATTTAAGAACACGTGATACAAAATAATGTTCACAATTACAGGCCCAAGAAGAACTAACGCCAGCGGCACAAAACGGTTCACCAGCAACAGCGCACCGCCTGCGATTTGGAGCGCAGCGACTACCCAAAAATAATGAGACAGTACCAATGCGCCGACAAATTGTCCCGCCAATCCTGCAGGCATAGGCCCCATACTGAGGAAATTGAGAAAACCATTTAGCCCCAACACAACGAAGATTAGCCCAAGCAAAAGCCGAGCGATCAAGGTTACGATTTTCATTTTGCTTTCCCTTCAGACATAGTTTTAGAAGCAGTGTTTTCAAATGTCATAATTTATTCTGAGGCGCCCGCCGCCTGATATCCGATCTGCTTCAACAAGCGGATAAGCGTCTTGCGCTGCTCTCTGGTCAGAGAGGCGGACGCAAGTCGTTCCATGTCGGCGGCGTGATCGGCGTAAAGGCGCGTGATCAGCTTCCTGCCTTCTTTCGTCAAGTGAACTATCCTGGCCCGCCGATCAGTGCCGTGAGCGCGCCGCTCGGCCAACCCCCTCGCCTTTAAGCGGTCAACTGCAACTGTGATCGAGCCGCTCGTCAGCAGCACTTTCTTTCCGATCTCGTTAACGGGAAGCGGCCCTTTATGCAGCAGCGCTTCGAGCACGGCGAAGTCGCTGCCGCACATTTCCAACTCCGAGACGCTGTTTTCGGCGTAGACCTGAACCGCACGCGCCGCCTTCCACAACACCAGGAAAACGTGAACGCCACTCCCACCCGTCAACGATTCCGATTTGAGCGCGCTCATTTGTTCCAAGTACCTTGATGTCAAGATACCTTACCTTAAGGCAGGTGTCAAACTATATTCAGAACACAACATCGCAACAGGCCAGCAGCAACTTCAACATCAGCGGTAATGGAACTGCGGGCGGAACGCTTTCGGGGTCGGAAAGGGATGATGCTGTTTAAGGCGGTTTCCCTCTCGACTCCAGTCTCGCCGCGGCCGCTATTCGGGCTTCACCGCTCAATCAAAGGCGAACTTTGCAGCCTCCGTTGTCCTTCCGTGCGAACGAGTCCGCATGATGTGCAGAGCTTAACGCTACCTCGCAATTGACGCGCTCCTTCCCCAGAAAAAGACTGGAAGAGCAACAAGCTGCAAGACAACAGAGAGCAAAATGAGGGACGTGATGGATGTGTCGTACAAAAAACCCATGGTCGCGCTGCCGAGAAACCAGGCGATGCCGTAGCCGGTATCGAAGAGACCGAAGGCAGTACTTCGTTTTGCAACCGACACGACATCAGCTAAGAGAGCTTTGAGCAGCGAATCCTGCGCCCCCATGCCAACTCCCCAACAGACCATGCCACCGAGCGCCAACCAAAACTGGCCGAGAAAAACCAAAGGTGCAAACATCGCGCTGATGAAAAACGCTATTCCAATTATTGAAATCCCAATTCGATCCAGGAGGCGTCCGAACAACAAAGACGTCAATGCGCTGGTGCCCATCGCGAGCGCATAAAAAATTGGAATCGTGTTTTGAGAAATGCTCCCGACTTTCTGAAAGTGAAACGCTATCAAGGCGAAATCGGCGAAGCCTGCCGCGATCAAAGCCCCTCCTGCCGTGTAAATCCAAAATGCTTTTGGAAAACCGTTCGACTTCAGAAAACGCGCTGGCCTTTTTTCCATTTCATGCGGATGCGGATGCCAGACTCGCGCGACGGTCAGCGTAGCTAAACAAAGAAGGGCCGGAATCACAAGAACTGCGAACCCGGTCCGATAGCCGCCTTTGAAATATAGAACGAGCGCCACGATCAGCGGGCTAATAGTGGCTCCGGCTTGATCCAATGCTTCATTCAACCCGAAGACCCAGCCGCGCCCGATCGACTTACCGGCATAAGAAATCATTGCGTCAACCGCCGGCTTTCGAATCGCGCGCCCGGTTCGCTCGGCGACGATCAAGGCGGCGGCGAGTGGCCAGTTGCCAGCGAGCGCGAGCGCCGGCACGGCTAGCGTGTTGGTAACGTAACCGAGGAAGGTGAAGATCCAATACCGATGAGTCTTGTCGGAGAAATAACCTGAGATAGAGCGAAGACTGTAACCGAGCAGCTCGCCAATTCCGGCAACGATTCCAACGACG
>QHXE01000833.1 GCA_003222835.1 Acidobacteriota bacterium
GGCCCGGAGCCCCGACCAGCTCGATCGACATATCTGCAAGCGGCAGCGTCGGCATTGGAACGGCGAGTCCGGCAAAACCGCTTCATGTAATATCTCCTACGGCTACGGATGGCATTGCGGTGGGCAAGAACGATAACCTCAATCTACTTCTAATTGGTTATGACAATACTAACAACGCTGGAACAATTGGTTCCTTTGCTGGCGGAGGCGCGAATACTTTGAATCTGAATCCTCTCGGCGGCAACGTCGGCATCGGAACGTCCGCGCCGACTCAACTCCTGTCAGTCAACGGAACCGCCGGCAAGCCTGGTGGCGGAACCTGGGACGTCTTTTCGGATGAGCGCTTGAAGAACATCAAAGGCCGATACAACACCGGACTCAAGGCCCTGATGCAGTTGCAGCCAATCCGCTACGAGTACAAGCCGAACAACCCTCTTGGAATCAAGTTCGAGGGAGAAAACATCGGCTTCGGGGCCCAGTCATTGCAGAAGATTATTCCTGAAGCTGTGACCATGAACAGCGCCGGCTATCTGATGGTCAAGAGTGATCCGATTCTCTGGACGATGCTCAATGCGATAAAAGAGCAACAGAAGGAGATCGCCGAACTCAAGGCGCAAATCCATAGTTTGCAGAAGGCCTCACACAGGCGAACAAGGTAGGTCCCTGGACAAAACTCGGAAAGGGCGCAAGACCAAAACGAGCAATCGTTTTTGGCCTCTTGCGCCTTTTTGCTTCTGGCCTGACAGGGTTAATATGCGTCAATGGATTTGAACTACGCGAATTCAAATTGGAAGTGCATTGATTTGGTGTTTGAAATTCCTATTGAATCAATCTATTTACCGCGAAGTGGTTGCGACTCAAAGCCCAGGGTTGCCGTTAAGGCAACCCTGGGTGCGCAAATCAATCACCCACAACCGCAACGCGGTTGCGTCCCGCTGGGCGCAACCCGTACCGGGTTGATTATCTCGAACCGCTATTCCCAGGGTTGAAGCAACCCTGGGCTCTGAGACGTTACCGCTTCGCGGTATAGGAATTTGGCCAGTTGCACTTCCAACTTGAATTCGCACTACATTAAGAGGGGAAGTCTTTCACGATAACCGGAGACTAAATAGAGTTCCGGTCCTAGGATCCTCCGAGTCTATTCAGCGGCACACTCACCGCTTCGCGGATTCTGGCATTCGGGATAAGAACTTAATGCGCCGGTAATAAATGGCTCTCTTGTTTAGGTGTACCGCCCGGGCAGTTCCTGGATTTCTGTTAGAATGGGAACTCCGATTAAAGTGAGAGCAAGCGTCGCTACACAGATGAACGTTCCCTTTCTGGATCTAAGACCGCAATATCTCGAACTCAAAGATCAATTTGACGCTGCCTATCGGCGCGTGGCCGAATCCGGCCAGTTCATCCTCGGCCGTGAGGTTGAGAGCTTCGAATCCGAGTTCGCTGCTTACTGCGGAGTCAAACACTGCATTGGCGTAGGCAATGGCCTCGACGCTTTGCACTTGATCTTGCGCGCCTTAGACATAGGACCCGGCGATGAGGTGTTGGTGCCGGCCAACACCTATATCGCTACATGGTTGGCGGTCTCGCATGCTGGGGCTACTCCAGTTCCCATCGAACCTAATGAGAGGACTTACAATATCGATTCCAGCCGCATTGAAGCGGCAATCACAAAGCACACGCGCGCGATTATCGCCGTTCATTTGTACGGCCAGCCCGCCGACATGGAC
>QHXE01000834.1 GCA_003222835.1 Acidobacteriota bacterium
AACGTCAGACCAAATAGCGGCTACGAATGGGATCACATCACTGCAACCTATGACGTTTGGGCCAGGAATCCATAGCGCACTAGGTGCATTTGGGTTTGAAATAGCGTTTCTTTTCTGGCTCAGGCAGGCCTTCTGTAACCCCTGTGAAACAAAACATTCTCAAAGTCACTGCACTAGGTCTGTTGACGTTCGTGTCTTTCATCTCAACCAGCCTCAGCCAGGCTCAGAGCTCGCACGCTCAAAACGCTACCACAACAACGGCGCAGAGCGCGCCGACTGAGAAAACTGTCGAGCAGGTATTCAAGAACATCAAGGTACTAAACGGAATGCCGCAGTCTCAGTTGTATCCGACCATGAGATTCATGGCGGCATCGTTAGGCTTCCAGTGTGGCTCTTGTCACGTAATTAAGAACGGCTTCGTTGACGCCTCGGTCGACGACAAGCCGGAGAAGCGAACTGCTCGTGACATGATTCGGATGGTGCTTGATATCAATAAGAATTTTGCCGAGGGCAATCCAACCGTCAGTTGCTATACCTGTCACCGCGGTCAACGCACGCCACAGGGTGTTCCGGTTTTGCCATTAACAGTTCCGTCGCCAGGCTCCCCTAGCGGGTCAAGCGCCAGTCCTACCTCGCCGGACTCGAAGCGACAATTGCCTTCAGCGGCCGACGTTTTGAATAAGTATCTAATCGCGATCGGCGGCAAGGCCGCGACCGATCGGATTACCAACTGCGTCGTTAAGGGTACGACGACCACCGCGATTGGTCAGGTTGTCGCTTATGAGGCGGAACAGGTGACACCTGACAAAGGCCATGAAGCTTTCGCTCTCCCGGATGCCACTGGACGGCCCTGCGCCGGTGATTCCAGATGCGAATACGCGCGAGTTATCAACGGGCGGCAGGGTTGGCTTAAAAGCGGCGCCGGCGTGCAGGAGTTAGCCGGCGAGCAATTGGGGGACCAGAAGCTGTCATTCCCTCTGTTTATGATCCTGAAGCTCAAAGATCAGTATTCGAGCATGCGAGTTTCCGGCCAGGATAAAATTGATGGCCGCGACGTCTATGTGTTAGGCGCGATCCGATTCGACAACAAACGCGAACGTCTTTACTTTGACGTGGAGAATGGATTGTTACGACGGCGGATCAGTTATATGAGCACAATCGTCGCCGCCATTCCACAGCAAACGGATTTTGAAGACTATCGTGAGGTTGAAGGTCTGAAGCTTCCGTTTATGATTACAGTTTCGAGCGTTGATCGGGGAAGCCTGCCAATAACGCGCAAGTTCGCTGAGATTAAGCTAAACGTTCGCGTGAACCAGTCGAAGTTCGATAGGCCGTAACACGACACCAGCCCGTTAACCCAGAACTGGCGTGCTGGACAGGAAACTTTGCAGCTACTCCTCTGATGGCATGATCACTCATAATTATTGGCGCTACATAAGACCCACTTCCTGCTGGTATTATGGCTCCAATAGTTCAATGCCGATCGCCACTCTAAACCTGGTTCGATTGGACCGCAGGCAGCGCGACTCTTTGCAATCGCAGCTCTGCCGGCAACTTCGGCAGATGATCATATCAGGGCAACTTCCAGCCGGGATCCGTCTGCCCTCAACTCGGGATCTGGTTACCCAGCTTGGAGTCTCACGGAACACGATCGTTTATGCGTTCGACCAATTGGTCGCTGAAGGATATCTACAGGGCCGCGTCGGATCGGGGATATATGTAACCGATCTTGATTTGATCAAAACCGAACGGACTCTAGAAACTGCCTCGAACGTCAGTCTGAAGACGAAGCTGCGGATTTCACGGAGGGCGAAGGTATCCTCTCAGGTCCGCATTAGTCCGGAATATGAAACGCCCAAAATCAGGCCATTTCGTCCGTGCCAGCCTGCGGTCGAACACTTTCCAATTCGAGCGTGGAACCGGGCGCGGTCTTACGCTCTTAAAATCGGATCGAGGGAACTGTTCCTGGAGACTGAAGCTTCCGGCTTGCCTCGGCTTCGGCGTGCTCTAGCCACCTATCTGCTCGATGCGCGCGGCGTTCGTTGCGACGCGGACCAAATCATCATTACGGCGGGCACTCAACAGGCTCTGTCGTTAATCGGCTCAGTCTTTATCGATCGCGGCGATCCCGTCTGGATTGAAGACCCTGGTTATCTTGGCGCGCGAGCTGCGTTGCTACAAGCCGGCGCCAGGCTAATTCCGATTCCGGTTGACGAAGAAGGGTTAACTCTCAGAACTTCGCGACCTCGCAAGCCGCCTCGCCTCATCTACACGACGCCCTCCCGACAATTTCCGCTGG